>DATIQP010000424.1:0-7172 GCA_035470765.1 Polyangiaceae bacterium
GCACTCGAGCACGCTCCGCTCGATGACCAACCCGTCGACGCAGAAGAGCGTGACGCCGTGGCCGCCGCCAAGAAGCGTGGCCGTTTCGTCACCACCGAAGCGCTTCGAGAGCGACTGGCGGAGCGCCGTAACCCGCGCTGAGCGCCGGTCGCATGGCTACGCCGGGTGCGTCGCGCGAAGCAGCCGGTAGCCCGCGACGAAGACCACGACGACGGCGATCGGCAGCGGGACGAGGCCGGCGGCGGTCCAGTTCATCGCCGACGAGATGCCCTCGGCGAGCAGGCGGGCCTTGTCCGACGGATCGACCTGGCTCACCGCGTCGAAGGCGTGCACCAGCCCGACGACGGTCATCACCAGGCCGAGCGCCATGGCGGCGAGCGACACCGACGCGAGCGCGACGACGGCGCCGCGCTTGGCCGCGGAGACCTTGGCGCGCACCTCCTCGGGCGTGCGCGACCACACCCATGCGAGCCAGCCGAACGCGCCGAGGACGCCGAGGACCAGCGTGGCGACGACGCCGAGCACCAGGCTCATCCCCGGTCCGATGCTGGAGCGTCGCGCCTCGTCCACGGCGCCGAGCCTAGCGCAGCCCGTGCGCTCCGGGGCGCTCGAGCTCGGCTGGCACCGCCGATGCAGCACGCTCCGAGTGGAGGTCCCCATGACGTCCGCGACCGCGCCGCTCGCACCTTCCCAAGGCCCTCGACACGGCAGGCTCGGAAAGCACCTCGGCAAGACCCCGCCCTTCCGCGGGCCCGGGGGCGAGATCCTCGCCGGCAGCATCGCGGAGATCGCGTACCTGCGCCTCGGCGGGATCGATCAGTGGGTGATGATCCGCGGCGAGAGACTGGCCAACCCGCCGCTGATCCTGCTCCACGGCGGCCCCGGCCTCTCCGAGACGAGCCTGTTCCGTCACTTCAACTCGCCGCTCGAGAAGAGTTTCACCGTCGTCTACTGGGACCAGCGCGGCACGGGCAAATCGTTCGACCCTGACCTGCCGCGCTCGACGATGAACGTCGAGCAGTTCCTCGCCGATCTCGACGAGCTCGTCGACGCCGTGTGCAAGCGCCTCGGCAAGAGCAAGGTGACGATCTTCGGGCACTCGTGGGGCTCGGCGCTCGGCGTGCTCTACGCGGCGCGCTTCCCCGAGAAGGTGGCGGCCTACGCCGGCAGCGCTCAGGTCGGCGACTGGGCGGCGGGCGAGTCGCTGTCGTACGCCTACGCGCTCGCCGAAGCGGAGCGTCGCGGCAACCGCAACCTCGTCAACAAGCTCCGCGCGATCGGCCCGCCGCCTCACACGCCCCAGGGCTTGTGGGTGGAGCGCACCTGCCTGCAGCTCCTCGACTTCGACGCCAAGGCCATGTGGAGGATGGGGCGCGCCATGCTCGGCGAGTCGGAGTCGTCGCTCGTCGAGCTGCCCGACACCCTCCGCGGCTTCCGCTCCTCCATCGACGCGATGTGGAGCGAGGTCTCCCAGCTGAACCTCCTGAAGCTCGCGCCCGAGCTGAAGGTGCCGGTGTTCTTCTTCCTCGGACGCAAGGATCACTGGGTGCCGCCCGAGGCGAGCATGGCCTACTTCGACGCGCTGATCGCGCCGTCGAAGAAGCTCGTGTGGTTCGAGGAGTCGGGCCACGAGCCGTTCGTCGACGAGGCGGAGAAGTTCAACGCCTCGATGCTGGAGTGGGTGCGGCCCGCGTCCGGCCCTTCCTGATCGAGCCTCTCGCGCCCGGCTCAGAAGTCGCACGCCTCGTCGGGGACGCAAGGGATCCACGGTCGCTCGAGCCGGAAGCCAACGGGCAGCCTGGCGGGCGAGCCCGCCCACGCGATGCCGGAGCGCTCGCCGACGTCCTCGGGGCCAACCCTACCTACCAGCGGGCATCCCGCGAGCGGCGCGAGCGCGAACAGCACCATCATCACGACCAGGCCGAGCGCGAGCAGGAGCCCACGCTGGCGCGCCGCTCGGACCCCGCGAGCGAAGCGCGCGACGTCGCGCTCTCTCTCTCCGAAGGGCGGCGTGGCGTTGATGCGATACGGCGAGCTCACACGAGGAAGACACCCGCGGGCTCGAGGAAGTTCCGCCCGGTGGCCGGCGCGCGCGTCTCGCCGAGCTGCGGCGCAGCTTCGAGCAGCGCGACACCCGGTTCGAGGAGCTCGAGAAGCGCGTCGCCTCGGTCGAGAAGCGCCTCGGCCCCGAGGAGTGAGCGGCCGTCAGTCACAGACCGAGTAGCCGAGGTTCATGCCGTTGCCCGTCGCCGGGTTGCACGTCGTCGCCCCCTCGCAGCTCGCGTTGTTGGCGCACACCCGCGTGCACACCGCGCCGAGCGCACCGCCGAAGTTGGTGCACGCTGCCTGACACGCGCCCTGGGCGATGTCTCCGTTCGTCGTGTTGGGCGCGCACCCGCAGTCGGAGTGCATCGAGCAGGGCCGCGAGCAGACGCCCGCGTTCGCGCAGTAGCCCGACGACAGCGACGCGCACTGGCTACCGTTCGAGCACGCCGCGCCGACGACGGCCGCCCCGCCGCTCGAGCACGCCGCGACCATCACGACGACGACACCAATCCCGACGAGCCTTCGCATGAATGCCTCCGAATGAGGGACATTCTCGGACCCTCGAGGAGCGCAACCGATGGAGCCCTTGGACGCGACTGCGCGAGCGTTCAGAGCCGCCCGCTCGCCCTCACATGCCCCCCTGAAAGCTCATGCCGCTCCACCCCCGCATCGACGACGAGAAGTTCTCGACCGCGACCGCGAACAGGACGAAGGCGGCCACGAGGCACATGCCGTCGATGGCACCGCCGACCGCGGCGCCGGTGCGGAGGTGGCTCGTTCGCTCTTCGAGCTGGCGGATGCGATCGAGCGGAAGCTGGTAGGTCTGGCCTTCGCCGCGGACGACCAGCCCGCTCGCCTCGTTCTTCTCGACCGTGCCTTCGACCGTCGCGCCCTCGTCGGTCGTGACCCGCACGCGGGTGCCCGCGCTCGCCGAGTCGACCGGCGTGTACTTCGGCACCGCCGCTCCGATTCCGAGGCCGATGAGGGTGCAGCCGGACAGGGCGAGCGATGCGAGGAGCAAGAGCGCGAGGGCGAAGAGGCGTTGCATGCGGGCCCTCTTTGCAACGCGAGTGCCGTCACGAAACCCCTAGAAAATAGACCCCCTGCGCGACGCGCGCGTGCACGCATCCCCCCGATGCGCACCGCGCTGCACATCCGTCCGCGCCCATCACCGGCACGCTCGCGCCCCCGCCCGCTCCGTGGTAGCAGGACCGCCGTGCGAGCCCTCCCGCTTCTCCTCCTCTTGTCGATCGCGGCCGCGTGCGGCCCCTCGCAGGGCACCGCCGCCGACGCGGGCAACGACTCGCCGACTCCCGGCGACGGCTCGGCGCCGATCGACGCGGGCGACGCCGGCCCCGACGCGCCCTCGGTCACCACGCTGCGCGTGCACTACCCCGCGGGCGCTCACACCGTCACCCTGCGCGGCAGCGGCGGGGGTCTGAGCTGGACCGCCGGCGCGCCGACCACGGCCGCGGGCGACGTCTTCAGCTACTCCATCGACGCGCTCGCCGCGCCCATCGAATTCAAGCCGCTGCTCGACGATCAGACCTGGGCGCGTGGCCCGAACTACCACCTGTCGCCGGGCGCGACCCTCGACGTGTGGCCGCACTTCAACACGATCGCCGGCCAGGTGGTGACGCTCATCCCGGCGTTTCACTCGACCACGCTGAACAACGATCGCGCGATCTACGCCTACCTCCCGCCGAGCTACGACGAGAACACAGACGCGACCTACCCGGTCGTCTACATGCACGACGGCCAGAACCTGTGGGCCGCGATGCCGCAGCTCTCGTTCAGCGGCACCTGGAACGTCGACACCGCCTTCGACGACGCGGCCGAGCACGGCGCGTGCTCCTCGGCCACGCTCGCCGGCTGGAGCGCGCAGCCCTTCGGCGCCGCCCCGTCGCTCTGCACCGGAGACGGCGACTGCACCTCGGGCGGAGCGTGCGTGACGTTCCCGGAGGCGATCGTCATCGGCGTCGCCAACGACGCGGATCGCATCTACGAGTACACGCCGACCACCGATTCGACGACGCCGGGTGGCGGCGGCGCGGATCTCTACCTGAAGATGCTCGTCACCGAGCTCAAGCCGGCGATCGACGCGCAGCTCCGCACCCGGCCCGACGTCGGCTCGACGGCGCTCGCCGGCAGCTCGCTCGGCGGCCTGGTCACCGCGTACGCCGGCCTGAAATACCCCGACGTCTTCAGCCGGCTGGGAGAGCTGTCGCCGTCGAGCTGGTGGAACAACGACTGGATCGTCGGCCAGGTGTCGCAGCAGACGCAGCCGACGCCTCGCCCCGCGATCGTGTACGTCGACTCCGGGCAGGGCGCCGTCGACGACGAGGCCGACACCGATCTGCTCGCGCAGGCGTACCTCGCGCTCGGTTACGTGGACGGCACGAACTTCCGCCACGTGATCCAGCCAGGCGCCCAGCACAACGAGACGTACTGGGCCGAGCGCCTGCCGGGCGCGCTGCAGCTCCTGCTCGGCAGCCGCTAGCCCTCCGCCATGCTCCTCGCGACCCAGCTCCTCGTCGGCCTCGTGGCCGCGCTCCACGTCTACTTCCTCGTGCTCGAGATGTTCCTCTGGGCCACGCCCTTCGGCCAGAAGACCTTCGGCCGGTCGCGCGAGCAGCAGGAGCAGACCCGGGCGCTCGCCCAGAACCAGGGCCTGTACAACGGCTTTCTCGCCGCGGGGCTCGCGTGGTCGCTCTTCGCGCCCGCCGCGCTCGCGTTCCCGCTCCGCGTCTTCTTCCTCGGCTGCGTGATCGTCGCGGGCGTCTTCGGCGCGGCCACCGCCTCGCGCAAGATCCTCTTCATCCAGGCCCTCCCCGCCGCGCTCGCCCTCGCCCTCGCGCTGCTCGCGCGCTAGCGGAGGCCGGCCTCACCACGGCAGGCGCTGCCCGTTGGCGTGGAAGAACTCACCCGACGACTCCAGCGAGAACGCGTCGATCCGCTCGATGAGCTGCGCGGCGGCGTGCTCGGGCGTGACCTCGCCGCGGCCGCCCGTCATGGCCGTCCGAACGAAGCCGGGATGGAGAAGTCCGACGGTGATCTTTCGCGGCGCGAGATCGCGAGCGAGCGATCGCGCGGCCATGTTCAGCGCCGCCTTCGACATGCGGTAGCCGTAGTGGCCACCCGACGAGTTGTCCTCGATCGATCCCATCCGGCTCGTCAGAAACATCAGCTTCGAGCCCTCCCGCAGGCTGGGAACGAGCGCGGCGGCGATGCGCAGCGGGGCCACGGCGTTGACCTCGAGCTGGCGCCGGATGCTCTCGACGTCGAGGTTCGCCAGATCCATGCGCTCGAGGATCGCCGCGGCGAAGACGACGAGGTCGAGCTCGCGATCGGCAACCGAGCGGGCGAGGGAAGCGATGGAATCCGCCGAGGTCGTTTCGATGCCCGGGACGATCTCGACGCCGAGCGCGCGCAGCTCGGGCGACGGCGTCCGGCACGTGGCGATGACGTGATCGTCACGTGCCGCGAGCTGGCCGGCCATGGCGAGGCCGATGCCTCGATTCGCTCCGACGATGAGGACGTTTGCCATGCCGCGTAGTCTACAGCGAGGAGAACGGAGTATGCTCGCCCCTCGTGGGCCAGCGCTCCGCCACCGACACCGTCGCCGCCATCGTCGGGGCGTTCCTCGAGAACCGCATCTGGAAGCAGGCCGAGCTCGCCCGCCGCCTCGAGATGACCACGCCCGCGCTGCGCAAGCGCCTCGAGGAGCTCGCGGAGCCGCTGCGCCTCGATCGCGAAGAAGATCACCCGCACGTCTACTGGTCGGTGCCGAAGGACTGGTTCCCGGGCGCGCTCATCGTCAAGCGCGACGAGGTGCCGGAGCTGCTGCGCCTTCTCGGACGGCTGCCGCGGAGCAAGGCGCGCGACCGCATGCTCGAGCGCATCGTGGAGCGCATCCGGCCCGCGGAGCCGCCCGATCCCGCCGCCCAGCCCGAGGTGAGCCCGCGCGAGGAGCTGCACCTCGCGGTCATCGAGGACTCTTCGCGCAAGCACCAGGCGCTGCGCTTCCGGTACTTCACCGCGAGCCGCGGCGCCGAGGCCATGCGCTACGCCTCCGTGCACCGCGTCTTCTCCGGTCCGCCGGCGCGCTTCGTGGCCACGTGCCACCGCGCGAATTGCCTCAAGTGGTTCCGCGTGGACAACGTGAGCGACGCCGCGCTCGACCCGCAGGAGACGTACCGACCGGCCGCCGACGCCGCGGTGAGCGCGTTTCTCGCCGAGTCGCTCGACGGGTTCCGCGACGAAGCCTCCAAGCCCCAGACGCTCACCTTCTTCGTGCGCGAGCCGGAGTCGCGCTGGGTGGCGCGCAACCTGCCGGCGGGGATGAAGTACGAGGACGCGGGGGGCGGCATCCGCGTGACCGCACACACCGCGGCGATCTCCGTGGTCGCGCGCTACGTGACGCAGCTCGGCGCCGCCGCGCAGCCCGAGACGCCGGTGCTCGCCGAGAAGGTGGCGGAGATCGCGTCGGGCGCGCTCCGCAGCGCGACCCCGCCGAGGTGACCGGGTCGATCTTTCCTCGCAACAGCAGGCAGCGCGGCGACCTCGTCATGGTAAGAGGAAGCCCATGAGCTTTGGACGAAACCCGCACGTGGCGAAGGCGGAAGCGGAAGAGCAGAAGGCCCTCGGAGCGAGGGACGCGAAGGCGGCGGAGCTCGCCTGGCGCGAAGCCGCCCGGCAATGGGATCGCGCCGCCGCGCGCGAGACGGACGCGAAGCGCCGCGACGAGCACACCGCGAAGGCGGAGGCCGCGCGCGCCAAGGCCGACGCGGGCGACGCCGAGGGTGCTGCGGAGCCGACCACGCCCCAGACGCCGGGCCGTCTGCTGAACTAGGATGCGCGCCATGGCTCCTCTACGCCCCCAGCTCGACGCCTCCCACATCGCCCCCGAAGCGGTCCAGCGCATGGCCGCGTTTCACCCCGAGATCGTCGCCGAGGTCGAGCGCGCCATCGCCGAGTCGGCCGTCGTCGTCGTGGGCATGGCGCAGAACCCCCACGTCAAGAACGTGCGCAAGGCGCTGGCGAAGGCCGGCATCGAGTTCAAGTACGTCGAGTACGGCAGCTACCTCTCGAAGTGGAAGGAGCGGCTCGCGATCAAGCTGTGGAGC
>DATIQP010000425.1:0-1695 GCA_035470765.1 Polyangiaceae bacterium
TACTGCCCGCTCGGCCGTCTCGGCGAGCTCGACGAGCTCTCCAAGCTCGTCGTCTTCCTCGCCTCGAAGGGTGGCGGCTTCATCAACGGCGAGGCCATCCACGTCACGGGCGGATTGGACTGGGCGCCATGAGCCAGGTGAAGGTCGGCATCGACAAGATCCGCGTCTGGCCGGCGTCGCTCGCGCTGCCGATGGACGAGCTTTGCCGCGCGCGCGGCCGCTCGCCCGAGGAGGCCCGCGACGTGCTCATGGTCGACGAGCGCTCGGTCAATCCTCCGTGGGAGGACCCCGTGACGATGGCCGTCAACGCGGCCAACGCGATGCTCACCGACGAGGAGCGCGCCTCGGTCCGCTTGCTGCTCGTGTGCAGCGAGAGCGGAGTCGACCAGGAGAAGCCCCTGAGCGTCTGGGTGCATCGCTACCTCGGCCTGGACTCGCGCTGCCGCAACCTCGAGGTGAAGCACGCCTGCTACAGCGGCACGGGCGCGCTCGGCCTCGCCTCCTCCTTCATCGCGTCGGGTGCCGCGGGGCGCGGCGCGCGGGCGCTCGTGATCACCACGGACCAGAGCCGCATGCACTTCGGCAAGCCGTGGGAGCTGGTCATGGGCGCGTGCTCGAGCGCGCTGCTCGTGTCCGCCGAGCCCCGCTTGCTGGAGCTCGAGCTCGGCAAGAGCGGCGTCTACACGCGCGAGGTGATGGACGACCTCTGCCGGCCGACGTCGCGCGTCGAGCAGGGCAACAGCGAGACGAGCCTCCTGTCGTACCTCGAGGCGCTCGATAGCGCGGTGCCCGCCTACATCGAGGCGGTCGGCGAGCGCATCGGCTACGACTACTTCAAGAAGAACGTCTACCACGTGCCCTTCGGCGGGATGACGCTACGGGCGTCCCGGCGCGCGCTCACCCACTTCGGCGACTACACGCGCGCCGAGGCGCAGGCCCTCTGGGAGTCGAAGACGAAGCCGTCGCTCGCGTTCGTGCGCCGCATGGGCGGCACGTACGCTTCGAGCACCTTCGCGGCCCTGCTCGGGCTGATCGCGCGGAGCAACGACCTTCGCTCGGGCGATCGCATCGGCATGTTCTCGTACGGCTCGGGGTCGTGCTCCGAGATGTACAGCGGGCTGCTGGGACCGGCGTTCCAGGAGGTCGCGGCCGAGGCCAACCTCGAAGGGCTGCTCGACGAGCGGCACCGCATCGGTGTTCGCGACTACGAAGAGTGCGAACGCGAGCGCGTCTGCTACATCGACGCCGGCGACTTCGAGACCTCGATCGACGGGCTCGGCGGATGGTACGCGCGCCGCTACGGCGGCCGGCGCCTGCTCACCTACCGCGGCGCGAAAGACTACTACCGCCGCTACGAGTGGAGCTGATCGTGCACGAGATCACGCTTCCCCGGACCCTGTCGCAATCGAGCCTGGAGGCTCTGAACGACGCGCTCGCTTCCGCCCCCCAGGATCGCGGCGTCTGGGTGCTCGTCGGGCGCGACGACGGCGTCTTCTGCACGGGGATGGATCTCGAAGCGACGACGTCTCAGCCCGAGAGCGCCATCCACGCCGCGGTCGCGATGTACGCGCGCTGCCTCGATGCCCTGCGGCGCGCGCCGCGCCCCACGATCGCGTGCGTCGACGGCGAGACGACCGGCGGGGGCGTGGGCCTCGCGGCGGTGTGCGACGTCGTCCTCGCGACCCCTCGCGCGAC
>DATIQP010000426.1:0-2333 GCA_035470765.1 Polyangiaceae bacterium
ACGGCCTCTCCCACGGCCTTCGCGAGCTTGTACGCGATGATCAGACGGACGCCTCGCGGGCGGCGCGCTTGCATGCTAACGGCGTGCGTACCATGTCCCGGCTCGATGGCACCATCTTCGGCCCCGGCCAACCCTGCTTCGGCTGTGGCCCCGATCACCCCACCGGCTTTCGCCTGGTTTTCAGGACCGAAGAGAGCGGCGATGCGCGCGAGGTCGTCACCGATTTCACCCCGGGCGATCGATACCAGGGCCCGCCGGGCATCATGCACGGCGGCCTCGTCGCCACGCTCGCCGACGAGATCGCCGCGTGGGCCGTGATCGCGCTGCTCGGCAAGTTCGGGTTCACCGCCCAGATGACGTGCAAGCTGCTCAAGCCCGTGCGCACGGGCGTCGCGCTCGAGGGCCGCGGCAGCATCCTGCGCGAGACGGCGCGCATCGTGCAGACGCGCGCGCGCATCCTCCAGGCGGGCGAGGAGGTGTTCACGGGCGACTTCTCGTTCGTGCTCCTCGATCGCTCGGGCGCGGAGAAGCTGCTCGGCGGCCCGCTGCCCGAAGGGTGGGACACGTTCGCGCGCTAGGGCAGGAGGCCATCGAACATGACGGACACCAAGACCATCTTCATCACGGGAGCCGCGTCCGGCATCGGACGGGCCACGGCGAAGCTCTTCGCCGAGCGCGGCTGGTTCGTCGGCCTCTACGACCTCGACGAGAAGGGGCTCGCGGCCCTGCGGATCGAGACCGGCACGAGCAAGACCTGCATGGGCGTGCTCGACGTCGCCAGCCTCGACGACTTCAAGCGCAACGTCGACGACTTCGCGCGGACGACGGGCGGCCGGATGGACGTCCTGTTCAACTGCGCCGGCATCCTGCGCATGGGCCGCTTCGAGCACATCCCGCCCGAGCAGGCCCACCAGCAGATCCAGGTCAACCTCGTGGGCGTGGTCAACGGCGTCTACGCTTCGCTACCCCTGCTCGAGAAGACCGAGGGCGCGACGATCCTCAACATGTCGAGCGCGTCGGCCATCTACGGCACGCCGGAGCTGGCCGTGTATTCTGCAACCAAGTTCGCGGTCCGCGCGCTCACCGAGGCGCTCGACCTCGAGCTCCGCCGGAAGGACATCCGCGTCGCGGACATCATGCCGAGCTACGTCGCGACGCCGATGGTCCACAACCAGAAATACCGGGCGAAGTCGCTCGAGACGGTGGGCGTGAACCTCAAGGCCGAGCACATCGCCGAGGTCGCGTGGCGCGCCGTCAACGGCAAGAAGGGCGTGCATCACCTGCTGCGCCCGGAGCTCAAGCTCTTCGTTCGCCTCGCGGGCTTCGAAAGCCTCGCCCGCCAGACGATGCGCTACCTGTCGAAGATGTAGCGAGATTGCCCAGCGGTCGCGGGCGTGGAATGCTGTCCATTCCTTCTCCCTGATCCCGTGACCCAAGCGCAGCAGCTCATCCTCCCGCTCGAAGAGCTCAGCACCCGTCCCGTCGCGACCATCCCGCGGGCCCGGCGAGTCTTCTGCAACCGCAACCTGCGCATGACGGGCATCGCGTGGGTGGGCTTCGACATGGACTACACGCTGGCCATCTACGACCAGCCGGAGATGGACCGCCTCTCGATCGAGGCGACGCAGAAGAAGCTCGTCTTGCGCGGATATCCGGACTTCGTCGCCGAAGTGCCGATCTCGATCGACTTCCCGGTGCGCGGGCTGCTCATCGACAAGCGCTTCGGCCACGTCCTCAAGATGGACCGCTACAAGGTCGCGTCGAAGGGCTACCACGGCACGCGCCAGCTCACGCGCGACGAGCTACGCGAGCTCTATCAGAGCAAGAAGCTCCGCCCGGCGACCTCCCGCTACCACTGGATCGACACGCTCTACGCGCTCAGCGAGGTCGCGCTCTACGTCGCCCTCGTCGACGCGTTCGAGCAGCGCGGCATGGCCATCGACTACGGCCGCCTCTTCTCGGACATCCGCGAGAGTATCGACGAGGCCCACCGCGACGGCACCATCCTCGACGCGGTGCTCGGCGATCTGCCGCGCTTCATCAAGCGCGACCCGGACCTCGCGCCCACGCTGCACAAGCTCCGCAGCGCGGGCAAGCGGCTCTTCGTGCTGACCAACTCGCGCTGGCCCTACACCGACAAGATGATGACCCACCTGCTCGGCGGGGCGATGAGCGAGTACCCGTCGTGGCGCAACTACTTCGACATCGTCGTCTGCGCGGCCAGCAAGCCGGCGTTCTTCACCGAGCGCCGCCCGCTGATGGAGCGCGACGGAGACCACTCCAGGCAGGCCGCCTTCCCGCTCGAGCGCGGCCGCATCTACGAGGGCGGCAAC
>DATIQP010000427.1:0-1770 GCA_035470765.1 Polyangiaceae bacterium
GCGAGGCCTACCGCTGGGCCTTCACGCGGGACGCGCAGTACGGCTACGCGGCGGCCTACGCCGTCCTCATCTTCGGCCTGCTCTGGCTCATCACGCGCGCCACGCGCAAGTGGCAGGGAGCCGGCACGTGACCGGCCTGCTTCGCAAGATCGAGCCTCTGCTCGTCCACCTCGCCGTGCTCGTGGCGCTCGCGTTCGCCCTCTATCCGATCTTGTGGGTCCTCTCGACGGCGCTCTCGGCCGGGGGCCTCGGCGCGCACTCCGGCGCCATCCCGCGCCCGCACGACGTGACGCTCGACAACTTCCGTACGGTGGTCGGCACGGATCGCGTGGGCGGCACCGCGCTCTTCGGGCGACAGGTCGCCAGCTCGATCGTCGTGTCGCTCGCCACCGCGGTCGTCGGCGTCGTCATCGCCACGCCCGCGGCGTACGCGCTCGCGCGCTTCCGCTTCGTCGGCGCGCGCACCGGCGAGCGCGCCCTCCTCGCGACGCAGATGTTCCCTGCCGTCGCCAGCGCCGTCCCGCTCTATCTGATCCTCGACGCGCTCCACCTGCTCGACACGCGCCTCGGCCTCGTCCTGGTGTACGCGTCGACCGCGGTCCCGTTCGCGATCTTCCAGCTGCGCGGCGCCTTCGAGACCATCCCCGTCGACCTCGAGGAGGCCGCGATGGTCGACGGCGCCACGCGCGGCCAGGCCTTCGTGCGCGTCGTGCTCCCCGCCGCGCGCCCGGCGATCGCCGTCACCGCGCTCTTCTGCTTCATGAGCGCGTGGAACGAGTTCATCCTCGCCGCCACGCTGCTCTCGCGCGAGAGCGCCTTCACGCTGCCGGTCGTGCTCCAGCGCTACGTCGGCGAGCACGATGCGGCGTGGGGCCCGTTCGCCGCGGGGGCGATCCTGGTGAGCCTCCCGGTGATGGTCTTCTTCTACGTGGCGCAGCGGCAGCTGGTGAGCGGACTGACGGCGGGTGGGGTCAAAGGATGAGCGAGCGCTCGCGAGGTGGGGACGGAGACGGAGACGGGGACGGGAACGGGGCGGGGTCGTCAGGGGCCCACCGCGGGCCGCGTCCGTGCTAGATCGCGAACGCCATGGCTGACGCACAAGACGCCATCCTCGCGGATCTCGAGCGCCTCCGGACGAGCTTCCGCCCGCGGTTTGCGGCGGCGCAGAGCGAGCAGGAGCTGCGCAACGAGAACGCCAAGATCCTGGGCAAGAAGGGCGAGCTCACCGCCGTCCTCAGCCAGATGGGGAAGGTTCCCGCCGAGGCACGCAAGCTGATCGGCGAGAAGGTCAACGGGGTGAAGGCCGAGGTCGAGCGCGCATTCGAAGAGGCGCTCGCCGCCCTCGCCCGCAAGAAGCGCCAGGCCGACCTCGACGCGCCGCCGTTCGATCTGACGCTCCCGGGGCGCGAGCCGGCGCCGCGCGGGCACGCGCACCCCATCTCGATCGTGCGCGACGAGATCGTGGGCATCTTCGAGGCGTTGGGCTTCGCCGTCTTCGACGGGCCCGAGATCGACACCCCAGCGAACAACTTCGACAAGCTCGGCTTCCCGCCGGACCACCCGGCGACGGACATGCACGACACCTTCTACGTGAAAGAAGGTCAGCGTCCCGTCTTGCGCACGCACACCAGCAACATCCAGGTGCGCGCCATGTCGACGCAGAAGCCGCCGTTCGCCTTCATCGCGCCCGGCGCGTGCTACCGCGTCGACAACGATCTGACCCACTCGCCGATGTTCCACCAGGTCGAGGCCTTCCTCGTCGACGAGAAG
>DATIQP010000428.1:0-3163 GCA_035470765.1 Polyangiaceae bacterium
TGTTGCGCGATGCAGCCGTCATCCGTGCCGGCCATCGGAAAGTCCTTGGTGTACTTCGCGGCGTTGACGGTGAACTCGTGGGCGTGATCGCAGAACTCGGAGCAGTTGTTCGTCGCCCCGCCGTGCCCGGTGACCGTGACGTAGAGCTCGACCCTCTTCGCGTCCGACGGAATCGGGACGTTCGCGGGGGAGCGTCCGACGTTGTACTGCGAGTTGAAGTCGCCGCCGGAGAAGAGGTACGTCGCCGCCTCGGGCTTGTAGCCCTTGTTCTGGTTGGACAGCCGCAGCGAGAGCTTCGTCGCCGTCGGCTGCACGTTCCACGGCGGGGCGAACGACCAGCGGAAGTGCTGCGCGCCGCCGTCTTTCAGGACGGCGAGCATCGGCGTCACGTCGACGACCCAGTGCGTCTCGCGGTGGTAGCTCGTGATGAAGCGAGCGAGCTCCGTAAAGGCGTACTGCGGGCCCGCGTCCCCGCCATCCGCGCCCGCGTCGCCGCCATCCGCGCCCGCGTCATTCGCGGCGACCGGGGTGCCCGCGTAGAGCTCGGCGAGGTAGTCCCACGCGCCGCAGTTGCCCTCCTCGATCGCGTCCGGGTTCGGGCACTGCTGCGTCACCTCGATCTCGAGCGTGTCGAAATTCGCCATCTGGGAGGCCGACGGCAGCGTCGCGTCGACGTCGGCGTACTCGCTGAGCACCGCGCCTTGAAAGAGGGTGACGACCGTCGCGCTCTCTCCGTCGAGTCGATCGAGCTCGTCGCTCTGCGCGTTGAGGTAGATGGGCTCGTTCGCGGCATACGAGAGATCCTGCGCCCAAGGCCAGCTTCCGCTCGCCGGGATCTTGACGTCGGACAGATTGCCGACGCCGTGGATCACCTGGCGCCGATCGATCGTCATGCCCATGGCGGCCTGCGCGACGAGCGCGTCGCCCACCCAGTTGCCGAGAGCCGCCGCGGGCGGCTGCACGACGTGCAGGCGCGGCGTCCACTGCGCCTGAGCGGCGGCGCTCATCTTGGCGAGCTGATCGGTGATCTGTTGCTGCATCGCCTGCAGGCTCGCGGCTGCAGCCGAAGCCGACTTCCGTGACACGAAGAAGTAGTGGACGTTCGGCGGCGACCCGGCGAGCAGAGCGCCGAGGCTCTTGGTCCACACCGACGCGGGGTTGGTGCTCGAGATGGCGATCGTGTCGGGGAGGAACACGTAGACGTCGCACCCCGAGAACTCGGTCGAGAACGTCCAGGTGGTGCCGTCGAGCATCGGCAGCGTGAAGTCGCCGGCGATCTCTCCGCGGTGGGTCCCGTACGGCCCGGCGGACCACGCGCGCGCGGTCAACCCGAGGGCCTGGCATGCCGCGCTCGGCGGCGGTGCGGCGTCGGCGTCGGCGTCCGCCTGCGTCGCGTCGTCGCTCGCGTCCGCCGGAGTGACCGAGCCGTCGCCGCACGCCGGATACGCGACCGCGCCGGCGAGCACGAACAGCGCGGTGGTCGCCAAGCCAAGGATTCGCCTTGCCATGCCAGATGCTACCACCAGGACCGTGCGGGGCGCTCAGTTCGGCTGCAGCGTCGGACACCCGGCGACGACCCGCACGTTGAGCACGTCGCCGTTCATCACCAGCGCGCACGTCGACCCTTCGAGCGTGATCGTCGACCCGTCGAGCCTCCAGCCGTTCTGCGGATCGGCCGCGACGGGCTTGTCGTCCAGGTAGACGTTGACGTGGGTGGGATCGGGAGGGGGCTGGTCGAGCGTGAGCGTGCACGTCGCGGTGATCTTGGCGGCGATCTGCGAGAGCGCCGCGCCGAGCGCGGTCTGGTCGGTGCCGTCGACCCGGTAGTAGTAGGGCTCGCTCGCGCGCGCGGTGCCGCCGGCTTGCGCGAGCGAGTCGAGCAGCGTCGCGTACGGCGCGCTGCCGGGAACCCCGATGACGTACGTCGGGATGCCGGCCTTGGCGATGGACGCGACCGCGTCGATCGTGGGCTGCGAGTCGAGGCACTGCTCGGGGCCGTAGATCGTCGCGTCGCAGCAGTCGGGCAGGCCGCCCGCGGGGCAGCCCTGGTAGCTCTCGATGTTGGGGATGCACATCGCCGAGCTGCACGCCGCGGCGGCGTCGCAGTTCGGCCCGCCGTCGGTCGCGAGGATCACGAACGTGCGTCCCGAAAGGGCCGTGAGCACGGGCAGGAGACCGGTCAGCGTGGCGGCCGTCGGCGTCCCGCCGTACGGGGTCGTCGCGGTGGCGGCGAGCATCGCCTTCGTCGTCGGGCCGAGCGTCCCCGCGGGCGAGTCTCCGGGCCGCACGCTCATCACCTGGCCGCCCGGGGCGCACGCGCTCTGGTCGAACGGAAAGACCGCGAGCCCGAAGCTGGCGCGCGGGCCGAGCGACTCCATCACGTGCGAGACGGTGAGCCGCACCGCCGTCCACTCGTCGTTCACGGCCATGCTGCCGGAGCGGTCGAGCACGAGGTAGAGGTTCGGCGCGTCGGTGAGAAGGTTCAGCTCGGTGCACGCGCACACGCCGAGGTCGGGCCCCGCGTTGCAGCTCGGCGGTGGGCTGGCCTCGCTCTGGAGCTGCGGCGCCTTCCCGGCGTCCTGCGGCGGCGGATCTCCGAGCAGCGGCGGAGCACGATCGCCACACCCGGCCAGCGCGACCGCGACGAGACCTGCCAGCGCGTAGGGAAATCGGCCCACGACAGTGCAGCGTAGCACCCGCTCACACGAACTGTCCCCGCGGGGCGGAATCAGGGACAATCCGCGGCGTGGAAGAACCGTGGCCGGCCGAACGTCGTCTCTCCGTGAGCGAGCGTCTGGACGCCTTCGTGCGAGGCCTGCTCTTCGGCGTGCTCATCCTGGCGCTCGGAACGATCACCGACTCACCGACCCCGGCCGTCGTCTACGAGCTCGCGCCGCCGCCGCTTCCTGCGACGGTCATCGATCGCGATGCGGTCGTCGTCGTCACGGCGCACGATGAGGGCGGCACGCCGGTCGTCGGGGCACGCGTCTCGGTGCTGGTCGAGCTGGCCGGCCGCGTTTACCAGGCAGGCGGAGCGCGTACGAGCCCGAAGGGTATCGCTCGCGTCTCGGCGCTGCCCCGCGGGCAGGCGTGGATCGTCGCCGACGCGCCGGGCCTGGCGCGGGCCACGGCGTCGGTCGTGCTGCTGGGCGAGCGGAGCGTC
>DATIQP010000429.1:0-9980 GCA_035470765.1 Polyangiaceae bacterium
TCAGCAGGTGACCGCGATGAGGCTCGCCGCCGTCGCCCTCGCCGTCGCGTGCGCCGCGTGCGCGAGCGAGTACCACCCGGACTACCACCCCGAGACGGCGACGACCTACTCGCAGACCGTCAACTACGGCACCATCATCGCGGGCGGCGGAGCGGGCGCCCCCCACGGCACGCCCGCGCTCGGGGGCGGGCGCGATCCTTCGCGCATCCTCGTCCTGCAGGGGACCCACCTCGATCGGCCGGCCGAGGTGATCGGCGTGGTCGACGCTCACCTCGCGGTCGGCGATCAGGACGCCGCGCTCGCTGCGCTGCGCACCCGCGCCGCGCAGATGGGCGCCGACGCGGTGGTCGGCGTCGAGTTCCACCACGGCGAGGGCGCCGGCGAGCCCATCCACCTGTCCGGTCTCGCGGTTCGATTCCTGGCGACGCTTCCTCTCAGCGAAGGCAACAGCAACAACTAGGGAGAAGGTCATGAAGCCAAGCAAGGCGCAGGCGAATGTCGGCGTGCTACATGCACGCCGACTGAAGAACATCGTGCTGGTGGTGTCGCTCGCCCTCGCGAGCGCAGGCGCCGTGGCTTGCGATCCGCCCGGCGCGGGAGAATCGGAGAGCGCGAAGTCGCCGAGCGGCGAGGGTGAAAACAAGTATGCGAAGGAGGACGAGGAGCCCGTCACGCCGGAGCTCGAGGCGAAGGCCGCGAAGGTGCAGGTGCTCGAGAACACCAGCGGGCTCGGTTGCCCCACCGAGGTGATCGGCCTGGTGGACGTGCACGAGCCGGTCAAGACCGTCGACCAGGCGCTGCGCGAGCTGCGCCTCGACGCGGCGCGCCTCGGCGCGCAGGCGGTGGTGGGCGTGGAGTTTCACCACGGCGAGCCAGGCGAAGAGCCGACGCACCTGTCCGGGCAGGCGGTGCGCTGCAACGACCTGCTCAAGGGCCGCGCCTACGACGTCCTCGGCGACGTCCAGGTGACCGAGAAGATGGGCTCCGAGGAGGCGCTCCTGGCCGCGCTCAAGAGCAAGGCCAAGTCCGTCGGCGCCGATCTTCTCCTGGACGTGAAGTTCGACCACGGCGAGGGCGGGGACGAGGCGATGAAGATGAGCGGCACCGCCATCCGCTTCAAGTCGCCCTGAGCCGCGCGCTCATTGAGCGACGCGACGTGCCGGCGCGCGGCGGCCCTGCGTCACGACGACGAGCGCTGCCGCGCCGAGGAGCAGCAAGGCGTCGAGCGTGACGCCGAGCGCGATCGAGCCGTACAGCGCGTAGAAGACGGCGGCGGCGGCCAGCGTCCACGACCACGCCCTGTTCCCCAGACCTTGCGCCGCGATCGCGAAGCCGACCACGAGCGCCAGCGTCGGACAGGGAAGCAGCCCGAGCGGCGCGGCGACCAGGTACTCGTTCGGCGAGGCCACCACGACGAAGCGCGGGTAGGTCCACCCGAACGCGATCATGATCGCCCCGGCGACGTGCGCCGCGTGCGACGGCGGCGTGGGCGGGTGCGGGACGTGGGCCAGCGAGAGCGCCACGAGCGACACGGCGAGCGCCGCGAAGACCACCCCGTTGAACGGGCTGCCGAACGCCCAAGCCACCACGCTGACCGAGGCGATGGGCGCCGCGAGCATGACGCCCGCCTGCCGGTTCGACGGGCGCCAGCCCCAGAGCAGGGTCAGCAGCGCGGCCGTGATCGCGAGGTGCCAGAGCACGGCGACCGCGCGCGCGTCGTTGGCGGCACGCGTGAGGTCTCCGAGGATTTGCGCGCGATCCGCCATGCTCGAAGCCCCCCGCCCTCCTGAACGCACCTCGACGCCCCCGGCGCAGAAGGTGCCGGGTGCTCGAGCCGCACGAGTGAAATCGAGATGCAACGTGCGCACCAAGCGGGCGGATGGGGGGCTCGGCAGTTGCAGCAGTTGCAACAGGGTCGCAAGTCTGCGCGCGCCACGCGGGCAGAGTACGCTCCGTTCGAGTCCAATCGTCATGGCCCACGAGCACGAGCACCACGAGCAAGCCGATCCGGGGCGAGCGTTCCTCGCCGGCGTCGTGCTCAACGTCGGCTTCGTGATCGTCGAGGTCGTCTACGGCCTGCGCGCGCACTCCCTCGCGCTGCTCTCGGACGCCGGCCACAACCTCGGCGACGTGCTCGGCCTGACCCTGGCGCTCGTCGCCACCGTGCTCGCGCGCAGCAAGCCGTCGCACCGCCGCACCTACGGCCTGCGCAAGGGCACGGTGCTGGCCGCGCTCGCGAACGCGACGATCCTCGTCGCGGCGACCGGCGCCATCGCGTGGCAGTCGGTGCTTCGCCTGGCGCACCCGGTCGCGCCCGAAGGCCTCACCATGGTGGGCGTGGCGGCGGCCGGAGTCGTCGTGAACGGCGGCTCGGCGCTGCTGTTCATGCGCAACGACGAGCAGGACCTCAACGTGAGGAGCGCGTTCTTGCACCTCGCGGGCGACGCGGCGATCGCCCTCGGCGTCGTGGTGGCCGGCGCCGTCATCGCCATGACCGGCTGGGTGCTCATCGATCCGATCGCGAGCCTGCTCGTGTCGCTGCTGGTGCTCGCCAGCTCGTGGAGGCTGCTGCGCACGGGCCTCCGCCTGGTCGTCGACGCCGTCCCCGAGAGCGTGGACATGGACGCGGTGCGCGCTGTGCTCGCGGCCGCGAGCGGCGTGAAGGAGGTCCACGATCTGCACGTCTGGGCGCTGAGCACCACCGAGGTCGCGCTCACCGCGCACCTGGTGATGGTCGAGCGGCCGGCGGACAACGACCTGCTCCACGACCTCTCCAGGCGCCTGCACGAAGCGTTCGGCATCGCCCACGCCACCATCCAGATCGAGACGGACGGCGCCCCCGAGTGCCACCTCGCGCCCGAAGACCACGTCTAGGGCGACCGCAGCGGTTGCGCGATGACGAACGCCGTGCGCGATTCTCCCCGGGGCGGTGCAATCGTGTCGCCCCAGCTCCACGCTGCAACCGCCGCCGCCTGGTGGTAGCCTGTCGGCATGCGTCGCGCGCGGGATCTCCTCATGGTTGCGGTCGGCTTCGGCGCCGTGTGCGCGTGCGGCACCTCGCCCGGCGCGACCGACGGCGGCCCCTCCGACGCGGCGACCGAGAGGCGCGTCCCGCCGCCGCTCGACGACGGAGGCAGCGCCGTGACGGGCCCGCTCCACCTGGCCGACACGGGCCTGTACTCCGACTTCGCCTCGCGCACGCTCGCGCCGGGCCTCATCGCGTTCGCGCCGCGCTATCCCTTCTGGTCCGACGGCTCCGGCAAGAAGCGCTGGCTCTATCTGCCGCCGAATACGCAGATCGACACGACGTCGATGGATGACTGGGTGTTTCCCGTCGGCACCAAGGTTTGGAAGGAGTTCACGTTCAGCGGCAAGGTCGTCGAGACGCGCCTGCTGTGGAAGGTGAACGCCGAGCAGTGGTGGGAGGTCGCGTACGCGTGGAACGCCGACGGCACCGACGCGGTCGCCGCGCCCGACGGCGTCCCGGACGCGCTCGGCACGGGTCACGAGATCCCGAACCAGACCGACTGCAACGAGTGCCACAAGGAGGTGAGCGACGTGCTCATCGGCGTCAGCGCGCTGCAGCTCGGGGCGAGCGACGGCGACGGCACGATGACCAAGCTGGCGAGCATGGGCGCCCTCACCACGCCGCCCGCGGCGGCCTACGACGTCCCCGGCACCGGCGTGACGAAGGACGCGCTCGGCTACCTGCACGCCAACTGCGGCAACTGCCACAGCGCGCGCAGCTCCCTCAAGACGCAGTCGTTGATGCGGCTGAACGTCTCGGTCACCGAGACGACGCCCGAGCAGACAGGCGTCTACAAGACGACGCCGTTCCTGGTGATGAGGCACACGATGCCCCAGGGCATGATCTACGCGCTCGTCCCCGGCCAGCCCGATCAGAGCGGGCTGTTGATCCGCATGGCCCTCCGGGATTCCTGGGCGATGCCCCCCGAGGGCACGCAGAAGGTGGACCCCACGGGCCTGGGGACGGTCGGCGACTGGATCGCGTCGCTGCCGTGCGGCGCCGCCTGCACGAGCGCCCCGGCACCCTGAGCGGCGCTCAGAACCGGAGCGTGAGCTCGGCGCGCGCGCCCTCGAAGGCCGGGTACACGCGGCAGACGCCGCTGATGCACTTGAGCCCGCCGCGCTGCTGCCCCACGAAGACGCGGATGTTCGAGTCCCGGGTGAACTTGTAGGTGCCGCCGAAGCTCAGATAGAGCCACGGCGGGTAGTTGTCGATGCCGGCGAATTTCTGCGGCACGTTCGGCAGATCGAGCGTCGAGTACTCGATGCCCTGCGTGATGACCCACTTGGGCGCGATGCTGAGGCCCGTGTAGTTCTCGCCCTCGACCCAGTACTCCGGGGCCCCATCCGGGCCGATGTTCTCGGTCCGCTGCTTGCGAACGCGGTGGCGCCCGAGGAACTCGATGGCGACGCGCTTGGAGATGAACTTGGAGAAGTTGTACGTCACCTCCCACTGCTGGAGGTACGTGTCGCCAGCGCCCGTCGTGTCCTGGCGCGCGCCGACGGTGGCGTAGAGGTGCGACCGCGTCTTGTCGAAATCCCACTGGATGCCGGCGAGGCCGTCGGCGACGTAGTTGGTGACGGCGGCCGTCGCGCCGCTGCCGATGACGTTGCCGTTCCGGTCGCAGACCGCGTTCTGCTCGCCCTTGGTGTACGTGAAGATGCCCTGGCCGTAGACGAGCCACTCCTTGCTCGCGCGCACGTCCGTCCGCACGCGCAGCCCGTCGACGCACACGTTGAAGTTGCCGAGCATGTTGTCTTGCGTGAGCGACTCGATGGTCGGCGCGGCGGAGTACGCGATGACGCCGAGCGCGGAGACCTGCGTCGCGTCGATGCTGCCGGAGGCGGGGTAGAAGTTGCGGTAGTCCTTGAACTCGACCGTGTTGGTGACGTTCTTGATCGAGCCGGTGTACGTCGCGTAAAGGGCGCTCCCCTGGTCGAAGTTCGCCGTGTCGGCGTCGTTGATGCCATCACGCCCCTGGATCGCGGCGACGACGTAGAGGCTCCCGAGCTTGCCCATCTTGGGGAGCTCGATTGACTGCGCCACCGTGCTCACGTGGCGCGCTTGGCGGATGGTCCCCGTGCCCGGGAGCGGCCCGAGCCACGTCTCCACGTTGGTGTCGTCGCAGTAGCCGACGAGACCGTTCACGAAGTTCGGGTTGTAGACGCGCCCCGGGTTCGCGGTGTTCGAACCGGTGAACGCGTTCGGCGCGCAGCGGTTCAAGTAGGACATGCTCGTCGAGAGGACGACGGGCGAGTCGCGCCCGGCCTGCACCTCCCCGGCGAAGATCTGGTCGGCGCCGAAGATCGGCTGCGGGCCGCGCGAGTTGAAGACCGGGCTCGTGTTCGGCACCGACTTCTCCATGAAGAGCGCCTGCCCCGTCGCCTCGTCGACGTGCGACGGGTTGGCGAGGCCGCCGATGAGGGTCATCGAGAACGGCCCCTTCATGTACGACGCCTTGAGGCCGCGCACCGTGTTGTCGATGCCGAGGTCGTCGAGCTTGCGCATCGAGAGCACGAGCCCGCGGCCGAACTGGGCGTAAGAGTCGCCCAGGGTGACCTCGACGCCCTTGTTCTTGTAGGTCGCCCAGAGCTTCGCGACGTAGAGCGAGTCCTGGTAGCGGGAGAGGTCGTCGCGCGCGATCTTCGGGATGAGCGTCGAGCAGTCGATGGGCCCGACCGCGGACGGGACCGTGTTCGACGGGTTCTTGCACTGGTCCGCCAGAGTGTTCCAGTAGACCGCCGAGTCGAGGCGTATGCCGACGGAGACGTGATTCCAGTCGAGCACGGCCTGGATGCGGTTGATCCACTGGCCCCACGCGCCTCCCTCGCGCAGAGGATCGACCTCGCGCGAGTCGAAGCGCTGCGCGAGGATCGAGACCTCGGTCACGTCGAGGTGGAGCGGCTTGTTCAGCAGCTTGGGCAGATCGAGCGCGTGCGCGGGCGCCGATGCGAGGACGCATACGACCCCCACACAAGCTCCAAGAAGACGTGCCGGCCGCACCGGGGCGGGAACTTAGAACGCTTCAGCGAGCGCGTCGAGGAGGTATCGCGGCCCGACGGCTACTTCGACGCCGGCGCCGAGGACACGGGAGCCGCCGACGGGGCCGACGACGACGCGGGAGCCGCCGACGGGGCCGACGACGACGCGGGGGCCGCGGACGCGGAGGCCGCGGGCGCCTCGCCGGCCGACAGCGCCTTGAGCACGTCCTTCTCGACGAAAGCCTCGTCTCCGGGGCTGTACCCCTCGCGCACCGCCGAGATGTGGCCTTGCTTGTCGATGATCACCGACAGGGGCGCGCTCTTGCGCGGGTTGTAGAGGCCCGCGATGCTCGAGTCCTCGTCGGTGAGGACGGGGAAGTTCATCTGGTTGCGCTTGGCGAAGGCGGGGACGTCGGCGAGCTGGTCGGCGCTGTCCATCGAGACGGCGACGACGAGGAAGCCGCGGCTCCGGTACTTCTCCCAGAGCGCCTCGAGGTGCGGCATCTCGGCGAGGCACGGCTGGCACCAGGTCGCCCAGAAGTCGATGAGGACGACCTCCTTGCCGATGTGATCGCGGAGCCGGAAGGTGCCGCCGCTGTTGACGTCGGTCGCGGTGAAGTCGTGCGCCGTCACCCCGACGTCGGACGCCGACTTCGCGTCCTCGCACCCGGCGGACAAAATGGCGGCGAGCGCGCCCACGAAGCAGGCTGCGCTCGCGCGAGAGAAGAGGTCCGTCACTGCTTTGCGGGGTGCGTGCCGACCCAGTTGACCCAGGTCTTGATCGTGGCGTCGCCGTTCGTGTCGAAGCCGACCTCGCCCGAGAGGATCTCCATCGAGCGGGCGTCGATGTTCGCGTTGAACGGAATCGCCGCCGCGTCGAAGAAGACGCCCAGGTTCTGGTTGTTGGGATCGAGCACGTCGGTGAAGTTGACGGCGTGGTGGGTGATCCAGCCGTTGAGGTCGGTGAGGGTCGCGCCGACGCCCGTCACGGCGCCGTCGTCGAGCGCCTGCACGAAGACGACGCCCAGCGGCGCCAGCTCCTTCGCCCACGAAGTGCCGCCCGGGTTCGCGCCGCTGTAGTTCGCGCCCGAGACCAGGTCCGTCTCCTGGTTGCACGGGTTGCACCAAACGGCCGAGACCACGAGGTGGATGATCTTGATCGGCACGCCGCCGATGACGCCCGGAATGCCCTTCTGGTCGGGGTCGAAGAGGTCGCCGAGGCGGACGACCTTGGTCGTGCCGTCCGGATTGAGCGCGGTGACGTCCGTCGCCGGGTAACCGGTGAAGGCGTAGTTGGCGATGCGGTTGCCCGAGATGCCGTTCGGCCCGGTGCGCGCCTGCGTGCCGATGTCCGTCGTCGGGTAGCACTTGCCGTACGGGTTCTTGTCGGCGGCGGCGCAGTCCGTCGTCTGCGAGGGCGGGTTGACGCCCGGATCCGGGGGCGCGCCGGAGCTGCAGCCCACGAAAAGGAGAGAGGTCACGACGACCGCGCTGGATGCGAAGAGCAAATGCTTCATGGGTCCTCTGAGCGACGCAGGCGCATCGCGATGACGGGCAGACGGGTCGTACCCCAACCCGAGCCTGAAATCTACCGTCAACCATGGAGCGGTCAAGGCCCGCTTCCGGCGGAATTTGACGCGTCCGGTCTACGTTCAACTTTCGCAGCGCGGCGCAAGAAAAGCGGGTGACCGCAAGAAGGCCTTTTGCGGCCACGCCCACATTGGGCTATGCAAGCGGCCGCGCCGGCGCCCGAGTTGCGGAGCGCGCGCGGGGAAAATTGCCCATGAATAACTCTCTTCGAATGACTTCGGTGGCCGCGACCCTCGCGGCGGGTCTCGCGCTCGTCGGCACCTTCGGCGGCTGCTCTGGAGCCGAGTGCGATCCTTCGCAGTGCCTGCCGAAGAACGTCTGCATCCAGGGCTACGACAGCTACGCGGACGCCGTCGCGGCCGACAAGACGAAGCAGAACGACAAGTGTCGTCTCGAGTGCAAGGCACCCGAAGACTGCCCCTTCAACTACCACTGCGTGACCGGCGGGACGGATTCGACGAACCAGTCGGTGAGCTACTGCGCGAAGGACAACCTGAGCTTCACCCCGGTGTCGGCCAGCTCGCCGGCGGGTTCCGCCCCGTGGGCCGCGCCGTGCGATCCGACCAAGGGCCTCGACCAGAACCCCGACTGCGACGTCAACCAGCAGTTCTGGTGCTACGGCACGTCGAACACGGACGCCAACGCCTTCTGCACGCAGTACGGGTGCGCCGCCGACGGCGACTGCCCCGGTGGCTGGTGGTGCGCGACGGTGAACAACTCGCCCGACGTGCGCAGCTCGAAGCGCACCACCTGGGGCGCGGACCAAGTCTTCAGCCTCTGCTTGCCGCGCGCGTACAGCCTCAAGCCGGGCTCGTACTGCGCCCCGTGCAACTCGGACGTGGACTGCCCGAAGAACGGCGCGAGCGCGCAGCACTGCGCGAGCGCGGACAACGCCGGCGGCGCCGAGCACGTCTGCGCAACCGAGTGCCAGAGCGACCAGAACTGCCCGTTCGACCAGCACTGCGTCGACGCCGGCCTCGGCACGAACGTGTGCCTGCCGCGCGCGGCGACTTGCAAGGGCGACGGTAACTTCTGCTCGCCGTGCCGCTCCGACGCGGACTGCGCGGCGGGTGGCGGGTACTGCGCTCAGGCGGACTACTCGACCGAGCACTTCTGCACCGCGGCGACCCCGACCTGCACGTACAGCTCGTCGACCGGCTTCACCGACACGTGCCCGCCGCTGCCCGATCTCGCCAAGCCGCCGAACACGACGACCGACGGCGTCGGCTGCTCGTACAACAACCAGACGGGCATCCCCACCAAGCAGTGCTACGGCGGCAACGTCTTCGGCCTCGGCTGCTACACCTTCCACTGCGCGGGCACGGGCGGGTCGTGTGGCCAGAACAGCGACTGCTGCAGCAAGAAGTGCGACACGACGAATCAGGTGTGCTTCTAGGCGCCTGATCCGTCCCCGCGGCCGGGGTCGGAACGACTCAGTGCACGACCCTCCGGCCTCGCACGGCGTGGTAGAGGCCGACGAGGATCATCGCGCCGACGACGCTCATGAAGAAGCCCGCGGTCTGGCCGGGGCCGTAGAGGTGGAGGGCGTGCCCGATCATTCCGCCGAGGAACGAGCCTGCGATCCCGAGCAGGATCGAGAAGCCCCATCCGCCAGGCTCGCGCCCAGGCATGAGCAGTCGCGCGACGGCGCCGACGATGAGGCCGAAGAGGATGAAGCTCAGAATGCTGCCGATGGTGAGCATGGCGAGATCCTTTGTCGCCCAGGATCAAGCAACGCACGTGCCGCCACGGCTCGACTGAGACACGCCTAACAGCTCGTCCGTCTCCGCCTCCGCCTCCGCCTCCGCCTCCGCCTCCGTCTCCGCCTCCGTCCTCCGGTCCGAATCCGAGTCCGAATCCGAGGGGAGGCTCGCTCGGCTGCTTGGAGCCTAGCCGTGTGCTCAGCGGCGTCTAGGACGCTCGCTGCGCTCGCGCCGGCTCGCAGAGCTCGCCGGTGGCTTCGCCATCCTAGACGCCGCCTGCGCGCACGGCTCCGGGGAGGGTGCCTTCACAAGCGAAGGCGGAAGGAACCATCCCATGCTCCACATCTATCTCTTCATCATCGAAACGCTGAAGCTGCTGGCCCCGATTGTCCGCCAGATCGCCGAGCACGACCCCGACTTGGCCAGGCAGATGAAGCGCGCGGGAAGCAGCATCGCCCTCAACACCGCCGAAGGCATCGGCTCTCACGGCGGCAACGTCAGGGCACGCTTTCGCAGCGCGCTCGGGTCAAATCAAGAAGTGAGAGCGTCTCTCGACGTCGCCGAGGCCTGGAGCTACGTCGATGCGATCGACCCGGCCTTGAGGGACCGCTTCGATCGCATCGCCGCAACGCTCTACAAGCTGGCTAAGTAACGATGCTGTAAAGCACCGCGCAAATC
>DATIQP010000430.1:0-31705 GCA_035470765.1 Polyangiaceae bacterium
TCGGGGTACCGCTACTACGACGCCGCGAGCGTCGAGCGCGCTCGGATCATCAAGCAGCTCCGCGACCTGGAGTTCTCCCTCGCGGAGATCGCGCAGATCCTCGAGGCGGGCAGCGACGAGGCGGACATCGTCTCGTTCCTCGAGCGCCACAAGGACGCCATCGCCGACAAGCTCGAGAAGTACGCGCAGGTGCACCGAGCGCTGGAGACGGTGATCCGAACCGAACGAGAGGCAGCCATGACGACCAAGCAATCCTTCGAGGTGGAAGAGAAGACGGTCCCCACGATGATCGTCGCGGGGATCCGCGCGAGAGGCGTCTACGGCGACGCCGGCACGCGATTCGGCAAGCTGGGACGCGCGGTCGGGCGGCACATCGCCGGCAAGGCGCTCGGCCTCTACTACGACACCGAGTACAAGGAGCAGGACGCCGACTTCGAGTCGTGCTTCCCGGTGCGAAAGGCCGACCTCGCCGCGGAGGGCGTCGTCGTCCACTCCCTCGAGGGCGGGCGATGCGTCGCGCTCGTGCACCGCGGGCCGTACTCGGAGCTGGGGCGCAGCTACCAGCGCGTCTTCGAGTACATTCGGACGAAGAAGCTCGCGCCCAAAGTCCCCAGCCGCGAGGTCTACCTCAAGGGGCCGGGGATGATCTTCAAGGGCAACCCGAAGAAGTACCTGACCGAGATCCAAGTGTTCGTCGAGGAGTGAGCCGTGGCCGAAGACATCCTCACCGTGCTCGAGGGAAAGTGGGAACCCGGAACGCGGCCTGCCGATCTCTACGAGCGGATCATCGCGGCGCGCCCGCGCGCCTACGTGGACGTCCTGCTCGAAGGACTGGCTTCGAAGAAGAGGCGCGTGCAAGCCGGGTGCGCCGAGCTGGCGTCGCGG
Organism: Polyangiaceae bacterium; assembly: GCA_035470765.1. GTDB lineage: Bacteria > Myxococcota_A > Polyangia > Polyangiales > Polyangiaceae > DASXHD01. The sequence goes on from DATIQP010000430.1 coordinate 886, forward strand.
CTCTCGGCGGATCAGCCGGGCCTCCTCTACCCGCACCTCGACGTCTTCCTCCGCAACCTCCAGGCGAAGGAGCCGGTCCTGCGCTGGGAGGCGGTCTGCACGGTCGGCAACCTCGTCGCCGTGGACGAGGAGAAGCTCGTCCCCAAGCACGTCGACGAGCTCGTCGCGCTCTTGTCCGACGAGAGCATCGTGCTGCAAGGGCACGCCGTGCGCGCGCTCGCGAAGGTGGCCCACCAGTACCCCGAGCTCGCGCCGAGCATCCTCTCCTCGCTGCTTCGGGCCGCCCGTCATTTCCCCGGCACGCGCGTCGGCTACATCGTCGAGGCGACCGAGACGTTCGCCGCGCACGAGGCGCTCGTCCCGACGATACGGAAGTTTCTCGCGCCGCACGCACGGAGCGAGCACGCCCCGGTGGCGCGGAAGGAGAAGAAGGCGCTGAAGCGCCTCGGGGGATGATCGCTGCAGCAGGCGGCGGGAACGGGGCTTGCTCTGGGGAGCCCACCGTGAAGAGCCCCACCCGTTTTCGTGCCACGCTGAGCCATCACCCCTTCGCCCACGCCGTCGCGATCATCGCAGCCCTGACGGGCTGCGGCGGCGTGATGGCCTCGCCGCCCGACGCGTCGGCGACGGGTTGCCCCAGCGGCTCCGACATCCAGACGCAAGCGGCCGTCGGAAAGGCGTGCGCGTCCGCGGGCCTCCTCTGCCCCGAGCCGGCGTGCGATCCCTGCAGTCAGAACTGCCACGCCGTGACCTGCACGGGGGGAGTCTGGGTGTCGACGGTCAACACCGCGATCTGCGTCGACGCCGGCGGCGCGTGCGTCACGATCGACCCGACGAGCTTCGACCCGTCCTGCAAGCTCGACTCCGACTGCATGGCCATCGCGGCGGGCACGTTCTGTTCGGGCCAGCCGTGGTGCATGTGTCCCGCCGCCGCGATCAACGTGGACGGCCAGGGCCAGTACCAGGCGGACCAGCAAGCGCTGCAATCGCTCGGGCCGCAACCGATCGGGTGCGGGTGCCCCTACTTCGGATCTCCGCGGTGCATCGGGAACGTGTGTACCGTGTGCGGGGGCGCGAATCCGTGTCCCGACGGTGGATGAGGCTGCGGTACTTGGTGCGCGTCTTCACCGCGGCAGGCAGTCGGGGACGTACCGGTTGGAGATGGCCCGCCGGCCGTGACGCGTGTGGCTGAGACGCTCTCATTTCAGCCTTGCTCTCGTGCGGCAACGTCTGCACCGAGAGAAGCCCCTGCACGCCTCGTGGAAAGCTCCGCCCGAGAATCGTAAGCCAGCCAGCGATCGTGAGCGCGTGGAACACCCGTTGCAAACCTCACCGCCATCCAAAGGATGTGCGCGTGTCGTCACGCGAGGGGTGTCACCATGAGGAACATCATCCTGTCGGCCTGCATCGGCCTGCTCGCCTGCTCTGCGAATGATCCCACCAAGCCCAGCCCATCCGAGAGCTCCGCGCTCACCACCGGCGCGCAGAATGGCAAGCCGCCGATCTACCTGGCGCTCGGGGACTCGATCTCCATGGGGTTCAATCCGTTCATCGTCGCCCACAACGCGCAGGCGTACGTCGGCTTCCCCGAGTACCTGCACGAGCTGATCGACATCCCGCACACGAACGCCGGCTGCTACGGCGAGACGACCGGCAGCTTCCTGGATCCGACCGCGCCGGATCGCGGGTGCCGCGACCTGAAGGAGGCCGGTCTCATCCGCGCCGGTTACACCGGCACCCAGATGGAGTTCATGACCGGCTTCATCCAGAGCCACCCGCGCCTCGAGCTCATCACGATCGAGCTCGGAAACAACGACCTGTTGAGGGTGGTGGTCGACGAGTGCAGACTCGACCCGACGTGCATCGCCGTCACGCTGCCGGGCACCTTCCAGACGATGGCCACCAACCTCGGGACCATTTTCGCGACGATCCGCGCCCTCGGCTACGAGGGCCAGATCGTCGTCCCCCTGTACTACGATCCCTTCCCGATCGTGTCCCCGGCTTGGACCGACCTCCTCACCATCAACAACGGGATCCTCGCCCAGGTCGCCGGCAGCTTCAAGAACACGCAGGTCGTGGACGTGAGGACGGCGTTCGCCGCGGCAAGCGCCAGCTACGGCGGCGATCCGTGCGCGGCCGGCCTGCTGATCCCCCTGACGGGCATGAACGAGTGGGTCACGAGCGCGCCGGGTGCCCAGTGCGACGCGCACCCCACTCCGGCGGGGGCCGAGCTCATCGCCCGCACAATCGCCCCGGTCGTCCCGCCGCACGGCGACTGATCACAAATGTAGACGACCGACGACGATCGCCCCGAGGGCCCGCAAGGCTCGGCGGGTATGAGGTCCCAGGAACTTGCGGCGCGAGCGAGCCTCAAACCCGTCGATGCCCTACCGCACCCCGGCGCGAGACGAGGACGCGACACGCGAGAGCGCCGAGATCGACGCTTTGGGCGCCACCCTCGTGCGTAGGCGCTGGATACAGAAGCTCGTCGCTCGTGTCGCGTGCGCCCTTCTGGTCGCGGGCATCGCCGCTCTGATCGCTCTGACGCTCTGGGACGCCCGAATCGACTACGCCCGGCACGACAATCGCTGGGAGAATACCTGCGGGATCGGAGTGGCCGCGTGCTCGGAGGGCGAGGCATGCACCAACGACGATTACAGCTTCGCCCTGCCGATCGGCCGCTGCGAGCGACCGTGTACGCGCAAGTACCAGACGTGCTCGGCATCCGGTCGGGAGTGCCGCGAGGAAGAATTCGGCGCGCTGAGGTGTGTCCGTGTCCTCACGAGCTGGCGGTGACCTGTCGCCTGCCGGACCACGTCGTCGCGAGCCACCGCGGATAGCTCTTCGAGGCGCTCGCCTCGAGCTCCAACGCGGGCGCGGAATCGAAGACCTCGCGGCAGGCACCCAGCAGCACCTCGAGCAGCAGCGCCTCGGGCCCGAACGCCTCGAGCGCCACGGTCAGCGAGTGGCCTCGCCCGACGCCGTCGTCGTATTCGAGCTCGGTCAGCTCGATGCCACACCCGGCGGAGGCATGCGCCTCGAGGGCGATCTCCGTCAGCACGCCCTCTTCGTAGCCGAGCTTGCGCAGTCGTCGCGACTTGACGACGCGGATCCAAGCTCCGTCCTTCTGCAGCGTCGGGTCCGCGAGCTCGAGAGAGAGCTTGCGCCACCGCTCGATGACGCCGGTGACGCGCGCGTGCAGCCGCGTGGGCCCCAGCGATCCGAGCAGGTACTTGGCTTCGACGGTCGCGGGCTTCCCGGCGGCGACGCGCGCCTTGAGGCCGATGTCGTCCCGACCGGTGAGCAAGTAGCGGTCTTCGCGCGGGCCTTCGACCGCCACCTCCGCGAAGTACGCCCTTGCGGCCGTCGCCGCCGCGCCGCCCGCGTCGTCGAGGAACCAGCGTGCTTCGATGGTGTCGAGAATGTCCACCGCGCCCCTCCCGGTCACCTTGCGGCGTCTGTCGCGGTCGGTCAACGCGATGAGAGGGTGGTGCCCGACGCTCGCGAAGGCCGGTGGCGACCGCGCTATCGCCCGTATGCGCGGTCGGGGCAAAGCGCTACAATGACTCCATGCGAACTTATTGGTCCTTCTTGGTGCTTTCCATCGTGATCGTGCTTGGTTGCAGCGACGGCTCGGCGGCGTCGCCTCAGGACGGGGGCGGTCCCGACGGCGGTGGCGCGAGCGGCACGGCCTCCTGCGCGCAGACGCTGACCTGCATCGCGGCCTGCCCCGCGAACGACAACGCGTGCCTCGACGGCTGCTACGCGGTGGCCAGCCCGAACGGCCAGCAGTTGCTGATCGCTCTCGCCAACTGCATCAACCAGTACAGCTGCCAGGACGCCACCTGCACGCAGACCAACTGCAGCTCGGAGCTCACCGCGTGCACGCAGGACGCGCCGCTCCCCGCCACCACCGATGCGTCCAGCGCGACGGGCACGCCGCTGCCGGCGTCGCTCGTCGGCACCTGGAGCTGGGTCACCTCCTACGGCGGGAACAGCTACATCTTCCGCGCCGACGGGAGCTGGTCGGGGGTGCTGCTCTACCAGTCGGGCCCCACCTGCGTGACCATCAGCGAGCTCAAGACCAGCGTCGACGGCGTCGCGCAGCTGAGTGGCAGCACGCTCACGCTCGCGCGCACCGGCGGCACGGTGACGACGACCGACTGCTCCAGCAACGTGACCACGAAGCCGGCCACGCTGGACGCGCCGACGTACACGTGGAGCCTCTCGCCGGACGGCCTGACGCTGACGCTCGTGGACGCGAACGGCAGCTCCGCGGACTACAAGAAGCAGTGACGCGCCACCGTGCGCTCCCACGGAACTCCGCACCGCCGCGGGTGTCCGTAGGCGCCTAGCAGGAGGTTCGTCATGCTCAACGCATTTCGCGATGGTGGCTTCGGCATGTTCCCGACCCTGATCTTCGGCGTGCTGATGCTCGTCGTCGCCGTCCGTTACGCGGCCCGGCCCGAGCCGCGAGTCATCCCGCTCGTCGCCAGCCTCGGCGTGCTCACGTTGCTCGCCGGCGCCCTGGGCTTCGTGACCGGCATCGTCACCACGATGAAGGCGGTGGCCCAGGTGCCGGCGGGCGACCGCTACATCGCGCTCATCGGGCTCGGCGAGTCGGCCAACAACCTCGCGCTCGCGCTGCTGCTGGCCGTGCTGTCGATGCTCGCGGTGGTGCTGGGGGCGTGGAAGCTCTCGCGCGCCGCCGCGCCGGCTTGACCGGTCGAAACCACCTTCCCTGTCTGTCGATCGTCCGCCCTCGCATCGAGGCCGCGCACGACGTCGTCCTCCGAGATGAGCGTCTCGTGCCCGCGCAAGCTGCCCGTGTCATGCTTCTCCCGTGCGCTTCTTGGGGGCTTGGTGGGTCGGCTTGTCGTTCTGTTGCATGGCCGCGAGCGCCCATGCCGATGCGCCCGCCTCGAACGAGCTGCCGCCGCCGCCTCCGATCACCGAACCTCGAGCCGTCTTCGGCAACGGCAACGGTTACGGAGCCCAGGTTGCCATCGCCGACGCCGCGGCGATGGCCAGCGTTCCCATCATCCTCAGCATCGGCTGGGCCACCAACTCGTGGCACCAGCTCGACGCGCCGGCCTTCATCGCCGCCAACGCGCCGTTCGTCCTCACGGGCCCGATCGTCCACTTCATCCACGCTCGGCCGGCGTTCGGAGTCGTGAGCCTCTTCGGGTGGGCGTCGGTTGCGGTCACGGCGCAGGGCGTCGGCTTCGTGTCCATGTTCCCAGGGTGTGGTGAGGCCGCGCCGTGCGGGCAGGGGCGAGGTGGTGCGATCGCGATCGCCATCGCAGCCGGCGGCGGAGCGCTGATGACGATGCTCGATGCGTGGATGGCACGCTCCGTCCACGTCGCAGAGCCGCGGCGAGCGGCGGCGGTGACGCCAACCGCGTGGGCGTTGCCGAGCGGCGGTGGCGTAGGATTGGCCGGCGCCTTCTAGTCCCCACCTCACTGTTCCAACGCAGCATCGCTGCAGTTCGGTGGACACGGCGGCCGCGAGGTGAGGACGACATTCCAGCCGCAACGTTGCGCGACGGGCGGATACCGGGTTGCGGCGTCGGGCATGAAGAAGAGCACGTCGCTCCCGCACTCCGTCCCGTTCTTCTGCAACGTTCCCGTCGGCAGACCATCAACGAGGCACGTGCACGTGGTGTCGTCCAGGCAATCGACCTCGTGCGAGTGTCCGTCGGTACACACCGAGCCGCTGTTCTCGTAGACGCACTGCGATGGAGCCGTGGACGGGTTGAGCTTCAGCCCCTCGACGAAGCACTCGACAGGCGCATTGCTGCACGTCGTCGAGACCACCACGAGCGATGCGGCGCCGACGAGGCCCATGACCGATGCCAGCGGTCTTTGACGACTTCGACGATCTCCCACGGGCAGCATCCCCCATGGACGAAGTGAACCCCTCACCGGGATGGGACGCAAGCGAGTCGGTCGCTGCAGCATCCGGGCGCAAGTCGCACCCATTCGTTGCTGCTAGTCTCAGATAGATGGGGGATAGGCGTCGGAGCTACTTGCGGATGGTGTCGGTCGCCCCCCTCGTCGAAAAAATGTTGGGGGCCGTGACATGGCGCGCAGCACGATCCTCGCCGGGTTAGCGCTCGTCGCGGCGGGGTGTGGCTCGCGCAGCGATCTCAGCCTGCCGTCGACGACAACGGAGGCCTGCGCGGGGGAGGCGATGGCAGCGCGCCCGTGCACGTCGCTCCACTTCGGCGTCGCGCCGACTCCGATCGACCTCACCTTCGACTCGAAGCTTGCCCCGGGCCTCTCGAGCTCGCAGCTGATCGATCGCGGCGATCACGTCGATCTCATCACGGCGACCACGGTCACCTCGATCGCGGCGTCGAGCACGTCGCTCGCGGTCATGCGTCCGCCATGGCAAGCGCCGGACCTTTGCGGACAGGTCGGCGCGAGCGGGGCCCTCTTCGCGTCGACGTGCCAGACGCCGTTCACCGTCTTTCGCGTCTACGACGGCTCGTACACCCGCATCGCCGAGCGCGAGCTCGTCACCGCCTCTTTCGGCGGACCGGCGCCCATCGGCGGGCCGTCTTCGTGGTTGGTGTCGTGGTTCAACAGCGCGGCCATCTTCGGTCCGGACACGCAGCCCATCGTAGGCCCCATCGACGAGATCGCCACCTTCGTCGACACGCCGTGCGGCTTCGTGGGCGTGACGCAGGCAGGCAATTCGTCGACCACGCTGACCTACGGCGCCGACTTCGACGCGCCGAGCGGCGCGTCCGTGCCGTTCGACACGATCGGTTCGCAGTGCTGCATCGCGCTCGATGGGCTAGCGCGATGGCCGTACGACGGTGAATCGATCGCGGCCGTGATCGGCTCGGGCGTCTTCAGCGAGGTCGCACCGAATCGCCTCGAGGTGGTGAGCCGCAGCGGCGCGCACCCCTACGACGTCACCGGCGCATGGCCCATCGCGACGCCGCTGGGTCTCGTCCTGATCGAGACCGGGCAAGGCTTCGTGGGGCCCATCTCGCTGCGCATCATCAACCCCGACGGTAGCGCGGGCGCTTCCCTCGCCGTCGCCACGCCCACGACCCCGACGTCGGGTCTCACCGGGCTGAATGTCGTGTGGTCCAACGGGGTCCTCGTGGTCCTGTGGGCCGAGTACGACGCGTCGGCGAGCCACGCTTTCGCGGCGACGGTGCGCTGCGACGATTAGCGGCGCGCCGGCTGGAGCTCCAGCCGGAAATCGGGGACGTCTTCGTGGTGGCACCCTTCGCCACCGGCCGAGGATGGGCGCCTTCGACGGTGGTGAACCCGTCGGGAGGTCCTTCCACGCGGAACGAGACTTGCTGAGCAGATCCCCACCGTGAGAATGCCCGCCTCCTCGCGTGCCATGCTGCGCCATCACCCCCTCGCCCAGGTCATCGCGATCGCGGCAGCCCTGATCGGTTGCGGCGGGATGGTCGCCTCGCCCCCCGACGCCTCGACGCCCGACGCGTCCGACCAAGACGCCGTCGCGTGCCTCACCATCGCCGCGTCGAGCTTCGATACCTCGTGCAAGCTCGACTCCGACTGCATGGCCATCGCGTCCGGCACGTTCTGTTCGGGCCAGCCGGCGTGTCTGTGCCCGGGCCCCGTCGCCATCAACGTGGCCAGCCAGAGCCAGTACCAGGCGCAGCTGCAAGCGGTGCAATCGCTCTGGCACCCGTTGGCGTGCTTCTGCCCCTACGTCGGACCTCCGCGGTGCATCGGGAACGTCTGCACCGCCTGCGGAGGGCCGATGGCCTGTCCGGATGGGGGATGACGCTGCGCAGAGCGCCTGGAAATTCGCCCCACACTCGCTAGTCTGATGAGTTAGATGCGAACTCCTTTTGTCGTGTGGGGGGGGACGGCCGGCGCGCTCGTAGCCGTGCTCGCCGTGGGGTGTGCCACCGGCCTGGTGTCGGGGGGCAATGGGGACGGCGGCATCGGAGGCGACGGCGGCACCGGAGGCGACGGCGGCGGCGGGACCGACGGACCGAGCAAGCCGGGGAGCTTCACGGTCGGCGGCACGGTCACCGGCCTGAGCGGCACGGGCTTGGTCCTTCAAGACAACGGCGGCGACGATCTGACCGTGAGCGCGAACGGCGCCTTCACGTTCGCGACGCCTCTCGCCGACGGCTCGGCCTACGCGGTCACGGTGAAGACGCAGCCCACGGGCCCCGTCCAGACGTGCACCGTGACGAGCGGCTCGGGCAAGGTCGCGGGGGCGAAGGTCACGAACGTCGCGGTCGCGTGCGTGACGAACGAGTTCTCCGTGGGCGGCACGGTCAGCGGGCTCCCCACCGGGCAGACGCTGGTGCTTCAAGACAACGGCAGCGACGACCTCACGCTCACGGCCAGCGGCGCGTTTGCCTTCGCGACCAAGGTGCAGAGCGGCCAACCGTATGCGGTGACCGTGCTCACGCAGCCCGCCAGCGGCCCTTGCACCGTCCAGAACGGGAGTGGCACCGTCGGCGCCGCCGACATCACCAGCGTCGCCGTCGTGTGCACGGGCTCGGTGACGTTCGCGTACACGGGCGCGATGCAGGACTTCACCGTGCCCGGCGGGATCACCGAAGTGACGCTCGAGGCGTGGGGAGCCCAGGGCAACCTGAGCGCCATGAGTCGAGCCGGTGGCCTCGGCGGCTACGCGACCGGGATGCTTACGGTGACGCCGGCGCAGGTGCTCCACGTCTTCGTCGGCGGCGGCAACACCGTGGCGATCGCGGGCGGCTTCAACGGCGGAGGCAGCGCGGCCCCCCACCCGTGCGCGAGCGCCGCCGGCGGCGGGGGTGGCGGCGCCTCGGACGTCCGCGCCGGCGGCACCACCCTCGCGGACCGGGTCATCGTCGGAGCGGGGGGTGGCGGCGGCGCCGGAGACCGCATCTCGACCTGCGGGCGCGGCGGCGGCGGCGGCGGCGGCGGCGGCTACTACGGCGGCGGCGGCGGCGCGGGTTGGCCCTCCGCGAGCACCACGCTTCCGACGGGCGGCACGCAGACTGCGGGCGGCGGCGCCGGAACGTCGACCTACAGCACGGCCGACAACGGCCAGCCGGGGAGCCTCGGCGTGGGCGGCGCCGGCGGCCCCGAGATCTCGAGCAACCAGGCCGGCAGCAACATGGGCGCGGCGGGCGGCAGCGGCGGCGGAGCCACGGGGGCCAGCGGCGCGTACCTCGGCAACTACACCGGCCAGAGCGGCGCGGGCGGCTCCTCGTACACCGGCGCGTTGACCAGCGCGTCGACGACGGCGGGCACGCGCTCGGGTTCGGGCCAGGTCACGATCAGCTGGTGAAGGCGAGCCGCAAAGAGCGTTACGGGTGCGAGAAGCCCACCTCGCACACGCGCCCTTGGTCGTCGAAGTCGACGAGCAACGCCTCGCGCCTCGTGTCGCCGTAGAGCCACCGCTCGACGCACCTCTTGGGGTGCTCGAGCGTCTTCATCATGTGCTCCGGCCCTCCCATCGAGGCCCTCACCTGCTCCTGGGATTCGCCCACCGCGATGGCCCGCGCGCGTCTTGCGTCGAACGTCGCGTAGGTCGTGCACGCCGTCATCGCGGCGCACGCCAGCAGAATCGCGCCGCGTCGCATCGTCTCCGTCACCATGGCGGGTTCTCCGCGCAGGCGAAGAGCGCCACGTCATAGCTGCTGCTCGGCGACCACCATCGCTCGTCGACGGAGCGAGCGAGCCCTTCGACGAAGTTCGACCGCTGCTGCTGGGCGGCGGTCACCGCGTCCGCGGTGCCCTGGACCGTAGCCTCGCCGTGAAAGACGCAGTGCTCGTGCAGCCACGCGTCGCCAGCCTCGTCCGCGGTCTCGATGCGCACCCCGGAGACGACGCGGCCCGTGTCGAGCGGGGCGGGCGTGGCGGCGCACCCGAGGAGCGCGCTCGTCACCAGCGCGGCGGCGCAGCGTCTCATCGTTCGCGCTCCGCCACCGTGCGGCCGAGCGGCGCAGCGGGCGCGCTCGGCGCGCTCGAGGCCGGCTCCACCCGCACGATGTCGCCGTGCACGTCGATGTCCGCGCACGAAGGAAACATCGGCAGGATGCCGAACGGAAAGAAGAGGTAGTCGAGCGCGCAGTGCGTCGTGACGATGGTGAGCTGCACGATCGCGTCGCCGTGGGCCGCCGCGATCTGCGCGTTCACCTCCTCGGAGATGTCGATCGTCGGCGTGAGCTTCGTCGTCGCCCAGAGGATGTTCCACGCCGTGTGGGAGGCGTGGAAGGTGCCCACCACCTTGCGGCGGTCCGCCGGGAGCAGCGAGCCGTCGACGTCGCGCACCGCGCGCGAGAGCGAGACGGGGTAGACGGCGTGGCTCGCGACGACGGTGGTGCGCGCCCCCGCGCATCCCGTGGCCGCGAGGCCGAGGCCGCAAGCGAGCACCGCCGCCCGCGCGCTCATCGGATCCACACCTTCCGGCCCCGCGGGTCGCCCCAGACCTTGACCAAGCCCCCGCCGATGAAGGTGCCGGTGAAGACGCCGTCGAGAAGGATGTCGCTCGCCTCGACGTCGTTCCGGTTGGGGACGAGCTTGAGCACTTCCACCGTGAGGGCCATCGGTCCCGTGATCTCGGTGAACGTGGTGCTGAATTGCCCGTTGGACTGCGTCGACTCGGAGAAGCCGGTGCTGGCGTGCAGCACGTCGGCCTTGCCCGTCTCACGGCCCGCGACCGGGGCCGTCGCGCCCACGCGATCGACGGGTGAGAGCATCACCGGCACCGGGCAGTGCGCGTAGGTGATGGTGGCGGGCTGCGCGCAACCAAGAAGCAGGCTCGCGGCCGCCGTCGAGATCACCCACGCTCCGCGCATGCGCGCGCTCCGCCCTCGACCGCCCTCCATCGCCTACCAGGCTAGGGCAGAGCCCGCCCCTCGCGCAAGGTGCCGGCGCGGTCGTGCGGCGGATGCCGCTACGTCGTCGCCGACAGTCGCCGAGGGTCGAGGCGATACACGACGTGGGTGCGAAGCGGATCGCCCTCGGGCACGCGCGGATGCTCGAACGTCTCACTCGAGGACAGGACCATCCCGAGCCGCTCCATCACACGTCGGGACCGCGTGTTGCCCGGTGTGGTCACAGCGATGACGTCGTCGATGCCGACGCGGGTCGCGCCGTCGTGGATCGCCGCGCGAGCCGCTTCGGTCGCGTAGCCCTTTCCCCAGTGGGCGAAGACCAGACGCCACGCGATCTCGACACCGGGGAGGATGCCCGCGTCGAAGTCGTACCGAGACAGGCCCACGAGCCCGACGAAATCCGTCTCGCGCGTCACGAAGAAGCGACCGTAGCCGTGGTCGTGCCAGTGCGCGAGGTTCCTCTCCAACCACGCCTCGCACTTCTCGCGCGACATCGGGCCGCCGAGCGGTGCCATCACGCGCTCGTCGGCGCCGAGGGCCGCGATGGGATCCAGATCGCCCGCGGCGACGGGGCGGAGATGGAGACGTTGCGTGCGCAGTTCCATGGCCACGCTCCATACGCAGCTCGCGAGAAGAGCGTAAGAAGCAGCCCGCGAAGTCGAGCGCCGATCGCCGCAATTTGGCGCGCCGCCGTTTGCAGCGGTGCACACTCGGAAGCGACAAGAGGAGCGCGACCCCCGTCCCTCTCCACTTCCAACTTATGCCATAGACGGGGGCTTGCCGGAAGCCCGGGGTCATGCCCCACAGTCATCGGCCATGGAGGTGAGCGGATGGGCTGCTACGTGTTGGGTCTCAAGGAGAGCGACCAGACGCTGGTCGCGGTCGTTGGCGGCAAGGGCGCGCACCTGGGGGAGCTCTCGCGGGTCGAAGGCATCTGTGTGCCGGCTGGCTTTTGCGTAACGACGGAGGCCTTCCAGCGGAGCATGGCGGAAGCGTCCATCGACGATCGGCTCGATCGGCTGTCGCGCCCGAAGCCGGAAGACCGGGAGGCGATCCGCGCGCTCAGCGCCGACATCCGCCGGACAATCGAAGGGATCGCCATCCCCGACGAGGTGGCAACGGCGATCGCCCAGCCACTCGCCCGGCTTGGCGAGCAAGCCGCGTACGCCGTCCGATCGAGCGCGACAGCGGAGGACTCGCCGACGGCCTCCTTCGCGGGCCAGCACGACACGTACCTGAACGTCGTGGGCACGGTCGCGATCCTCCACCACGTCCGCCGGTGCTGGGCCTCGCTCTTCAGCGAGCGAGCCGTGACCTACCGCTTGCGGAACGGCTTCGACCACCGGAAGGTCCACATGGCCGTGGTCGTGCAGCAGATGGTCTTCCCGCAGGCGGCCGGCATCCTGTTCACGGCCGACCCCGTCACCGGTAGCCGGAAGGTCACCTCCGTGGAGGCCAGCTTCGGCCTCGGCGAGGCCCTGGTCTCCGGCCTGGTGAACACGGACGTCTACAAGGTGCGGGACGGCGAGATCGTCGCCAAGGTGGTCGGCACCAAGTCGCTTGCCATCCACGCCTCGCCGGGAGGCGGGACGCAGCAGCAGGCGGTCGAGCCGGAGCGGCAGCAGCAGCCGGCGCTGACGGACGCGCAGGTCGTGCGGCTCGCGCAGCTGGGCCGGCGGATCGAAGCGCACTTCGGCCGACCCCAGGACATCGAATGGTGCCTGGTCGGCGATGATTTCCAGTTCGTCCAGAGCCGGCCGATCACCACGCTGTTCCCCATCCCCGAGGCCGAAGACAGAGAGAACCACGTCTACGTCTCCGTCGGTCACCAGCAGATGATGACCGACCCGATGAAGCCCCTCGGGCTCTCCCTGTTCAAGCTGACGACCCCCGCGCGCATGTACGACGCTGGCGGGAGGCTCTTCGTCGATGTCACCCGGCACCTGGCCTCGCCGGCCGGCCGCGCACGTCTCCTGGACCTCGGGAAATCCGATCCGCTGATCAGGGACGCGCTCGAGACCGTCCTTGAACGCGGGGACTTGATCCGGTCGCTCCCGGACGAGAGGCCCGGCGGAGCGCCGGCTCGCGGCGCGCCAGCTGCGCTCGAGACCGATCCGGCCATCGTCGCCGACCTGATCGGGCGCAGCCAGGCCTCCATCGCCGCCCTGAAGCGTGACATCGTGACGAAGTCCGGAACGGCGCTGCTCGACTTCATCCTTGCGGACGTCCAGGAGCTGACGCGGATCTTGGTCGATCCGCGAAGCCATCAGGTGTTCATGTCGGCGATGGAGGCCAGCTGGTGGCTCAACGACCAGCTACAGGCGTGGCTGGGCGAGAAGAACGCGGCCGACACGCTCACGCTGTCCGTCCCCAACAACGTCACGTCGGAGATGGGGCTGGCGCTCCTGGACGTCGCGGACGTCATCCGCCCGCATCCGGACGTGGTGGCATTTCTAGAGCAGGTCGAGGATGACAGCTTCCTCGACGAGCTGCCCAAGCTCGCGGGCGGGCGGGAAGCGCGAGACGCCATCCGCGCCTACCTCGACGAGTACGGCATGCGCTGCGCCGGCGAGATCGACGTCACGAGGCCGCGCTGGAGCGAACGCCCCGCGACGCTCGTGCCCCTGATCCTCGGGAACATCAAGAACGTCGAGCCGGGTGCCGGCGAGCGGCGCTTCGAGCAAGGGCGGCAGGAGGCCTGGAAGAAGGAACAGGAGCTGCTGGAGCGCTTGCGCGCCTTGCCGGACGGAGTGCACAAGGCCGAGGAGACCAAGCGAATGATCGACCGGGTCCGGACCTTCATCGGGTATCGGGAGTATCCCAAGTACGTCATGATCAGCCGTTACTTCGTTTACAAGCAGGCCTTGCTCGAAGATGCCGAGCGCCTCGTCTCGGCCCACGTGCTTCGTGAGCGGGAGGACATCTTCTACCTCACGCTGCAGGAGCTCCACGACGTCGTACGCACGGGGCAGGTGGATGATCGGCTCATCGTCCAGCGCAAGGACGCGTTCCGGTCGTATCAAGCGCTCACGCCGCCCCGGGTGCTCACGTCGGAGGGCGAGGTCATCGCCGGGGCGTACCGGCGTGACGATTTGCCGGCCGGCGCGCTCGTCGGCCTGCCGGTTTCCGCCGGGATCATCGAGGGGCGGGCCCGCGTCATCCTGGACATGGCGGAGGCCGACGTCGAAGCCGGCGACATTCTCGTCACCGCGTTCACGGACCCAGGCTGGACGCCCGTGTTCGTCGCGATCAAGGGCCTGGTCACGGAGGTGGGCGGCCTGATGACCCATGGCGCGGTGATCGCACGGGAGTATGGCTTGCCGGCCGTCGTGGGAGTGGAGCATGCCACGCGGCTGATCCGGGACGGGCAGCGGATCCGCGTGAATGGAACGGACGGGTACGTGGAGATACTGTCCTAGCTACCTCGCGGTGCAAGAGGGAGCCCGAGGACTACCTTCTTGGCTCGTACCGCATCGCCACCGCCCCCGAGCCGAGCTCCAGCCGGCTCACGAGCTTCAAGTCGAGGAGCTTCGACAGCCCTGCGAACAACGTCGGCCCGTGGCCCGCTAGCCGGGGGTGCACCACGAGCGTGCGCGCGGGATCGATCAATGCACGGTGCAGAACCCGCTCGCCCAGCCGAAGCTTCGCAGCACGACGCGTCCGCTCGACGTCTGGGCGTATCGATCGGTCTCGCGAATCGCCGCCGCCTGACAGGACGTGCCCGACGTGAACGACGCGAACAAACCCGCGTCGATCGTGACGGTGCCCCGGATTTCGGGGACCGTGCAGCCCACGACCGCACCGGTGCTCGAGTCGAGCAGCGACACCGACATCGTCTGCGAGCTCGACGCGGGCGCCCACGCGACGACCACGTCCTGCCCCGAGGCGATCGAGCTCGGCAGGATCTCCGTCGGTGGGCTGAGCGCGGGCGCGGTGATCGTGAACGCTGCGATGGCGTCACCCGCCGCGCTCACGACGAGATCGTCGCCCGCGCCCCACGTCCCCGCCGCGAAGGTCGCGGGCAGGCCGTCGTAGCCGCCGGCGTGGTACGCGTACGTTCCGAGAAGCGACGACGTCGTCGCGTCGACGAGCTGGATGTCCCCTGCGCTCTGCTCGGTGGCCGGAGTCCCCTGGCCTTGCGGTTGCAACGGCGGCGGCGGCCCAGGCGCGAAGTAGCAGCACGAGCCGACGGTGGTCGTCGCGCCGGCGCACGGCGCGTCATCGGGCTGGAAGGGTTGCAGGTCCACGTCGAATCGATCCGACGCAAAGCCATTTTCCGCGGCGGTGATCACGATCACCTGCCCGACGATGTCGCCTAGCCCGACGCTGTCGCCGGGCCGGACGGTGGCCCCTGGCCCGACGACGCCGCCGTCGCCGGCGTCGGAGCTTCGACCGCCACACGCCAAGACGACGACGGAAAGCGCCAACCAAGGAAAGAGCCCCACCCGCATGCGTCAAGGCTTCCACGCGATGCACGCGCCGGCAAGACCAAGACGGAGAGCCTTCTCGCGCTGCTTGACGATCGCGATGATCGCCATGGACGGTCCAAGCGGCGCCCGGCCATGAGCTAGGCCAAGGCTCATGCGGCGCCTCTCGCTCGTGCTCGCGCTCGCACCCCTCGCCTGTTCCACGACAGAGCACACCGTGTTCGACGCGGGTGAGCCGGCAGACGCCCAGCCACCTCCCGACGGCGCATGCACGGTCTTCTGCAAGGCCAATCAGCCCGCCGTGATCGACGTGAGCTGCATGACCGCGAAGGTTACGAGCACGACCCTCGGCGGCGTGTGCGCGCCCGACGCAGGCGGCGGAGCAGGACTTTCGTGCCTTGGCGCCCCGAACGCCGTTCCGTTCGTGGACTGCGATCCGGCGTTCGTCTTCGCGAACGCAGCGGGCGACTGCGACGTGAGCCTCCAGTTCGACGACGGTTTCGCCTACTCTGCCACCGTTCATTTCACCGCCGAGCCCGGTACTTACTGCTGCCCACAAACCCTCTTCATCCCCTCGCCAGCTTCCCTCGCTGTCGACGAGCTGGACGCGAGCTGCGCACCGGACGCCGCGGATGCCTCTCCCGATTGATGGGCGCGTCGGCGTCCGTCGGGTCTCCTTGGCTCGCGGACAAGCCGGTGCGCGGGTGCGATGCCGGGCGAGGCAGGACACGGAAGGACGTCTCACACCGGCCGAAACTCGGGGGGAAGAGGACCTTCCATATTCGGCGGCTGGTTCAAACCAGGCCCGGAACCTGGCGCTCACCTTCACTCCCTGACAGTCACTCCCTCGCGATGGGGGTGACGGGGCCGAATCTCGGTCGGCAAACCTATCGGATTGCGGTCGCCCCGACCTTCAAGCGTTCCAGCTCGAAGAAGCTCACGGATGCGCCACGTCAGCAGCGAGAGCCCGATTGGGTTCATGGCGACGATGCCTGCGGTGATGAGCAAGGAATCCGTCCAACTGCCCGCCCTACACGCCTCCACGACTGTGGTGTCGAAGGCCGTGACGGGAAACTGCACGATGGCCTCGCCGTCGAGCAGGCGAATCCACTCACCAGGCTGCTCCCGCAATTCCTCTCACCGCTTCGCGCGCGCGGAAACGTCCACGACCTTCGCCCGTTGATCCCTGGCTGGGCGTTCTATCCGTGAGCGCGCCGCGACCGGGCTGATGCGGGCTCACGTGCCGGACTGGTGGGAGTGGCGGACACCGTCTAGCGTGAGCGCATGACGAAGGTCGAGACACGTGAGGACGTCGCGGCCTGGCAGCGAGCGGCCGTGGCGCAGGCCACCGCCGCGGCCTGGCATCGTCTGGGCTTGTTCGAACGCTTGAGGAGCGGGCCCGTGCCGCGCGCCGAGCTGGGCCTCGATCCCCGCGCCCTGGCGGTGACCGTCCCCATCTTGATCCACGTGGGCCTGATCGTGGCCGACGGCGACGCGTTGAAGCTCTCGCCGGCCGGCGCACGACTGCTGCAAGAAGGCGCTCTGCCGACGGACCGGACCCTCGAGATGCTCCGCGATCTCTCCCGCCTGCCGGACGTGCTGCGCGAGGGCGGGCCGGTGAAGGACGAGCAAGGGCGCTCGAGAGGCACGCGGGGCGGCACCCGCGTGGATCGCCCGGAGGAGACGGAGACCTTCCTCGAGGGGCTCTATCGCCTGAGCGCGGAGGCGTCGAAGCTGACGTTCGAGCACCTCGCTCCCGGCCTGCCCGCCCGAGGTGCCGTACTCGACCTCGGCGGCGGGCACGGCCGCTACGCCCGCGCCTTCGCGGACGCCGGCTTCGCGGTGACGCTGTTCGACCAACCCGAGGTCGTCCAGCTCGCGAAGAAGCGCCACGGGGCTGTGCTCCGCTACCTCGAGGGGGACTTCCACGAGGTCGCGGACTTCGGCGGTCCCTACGATCTGGTCCTGCTCTGCAACATCGTGCACGGCGAGACCGCCGAAGCCAACGCGTCGCTCGTGCAGCGGGCCGCGCGCAGCTTGCGGCCGGGCGGGCGGCTGGCGATCCGCGACAACTTCATGGACGACGAGAACGACGGCCCCGCGAGAGCGGTGTTCTTCGGGATGACGATGCTCCTCTACACCGAGGGGCAGAGCCCGACGCTCGCGCAGGTCGAGCGCTGGTTCGAGGCGGCGGGGCTCACCGGCGCGCGCGTGGACGTGGTGGGGATGCAGCGCGTGGCCGTGGCTCGCCGGCCCTGAGCCGGGCGGCCCGGCTCGTCACGGCGCCACGGTGATGGGATAGCGGACGGTCGTCGCGGCCTTCGGATCACGGCTCCACGCCGGGTACGTGATCCCTTCGCCGGCGCTCTGGACGCACGCGCGAAACGTCGCGTCCTCGAGCGAAGCCGGCAGCGTCAGCCGCAGGTCTTTCGTCGCGCCGTCGGCGGCGATCGCGTACGAAAGCTCGAAGGACCCCGACGCCGTCGGGCTCGTCTTCAGGAGCGCGTCGTAGCACGCTCGAAACTGCCCGAAGTGGGAACGGACCGCCGAACGAATCTCCGCAGGCGAGAGCTTCTCGGGCAACGTGACGGGCGCCGGCGTCTTCGGCAACGCCGCCATGTCGGAGAACGCGGCCTCGACGGCGGCGAACTGGGTGAAGCGCGGCGCCGCGATCGTCACGAGCGGGGGGGCCGACGGCCGATCCTTGACGGCGACCAGACCCTCGCCGCGAGCCAGCGCGTCTTCGATCGTCGCGATGGGCGCCGCGAGCCACTTCTCGTAGCGAGCCGGCGGGATGGTCGCCTGGTCGACGTACACGACGACGAGGGCGTGATCCAGCTTGCCCTCGTAGCGCGGGATCGACGTCCAGAACGACTCGCGCGAGCTGTGGGTGTGAATCTTCGTCTTCACCTCGTCGCAGAGACCGCACGCCTCGATGGCTTGCTCGCGCAGGGCCGACGAGACGTCGAACGTGCCCTTGGGACCGCCCTCCCAGTTGTCGACGCCGCCGAACGCGACCATCTCGATCTCGACGGCGCGGTCCGGCGTCGCCGCGGGCCAGTACTTGGAGAGAGCCTTCGCGCTGGGCGGGACGGGACCAGGATTCTGGCGGCGCGGCCAGACGCTCGGCTCCTCCTTGCCCGTGAGCAGCCAGAACAGGTGCTTGTCGGAGTCCTCGCTGCCGAGGGCGACGGCTTGCTCGGTGAGGGCGACGGCCCGATCCTTGTCGGTCGCCTCGACCAGCCGCGCGAGGCCGAGCGCCACGCGCGCGCGGTCGTCCTTGCTCGTCGACGGATCGGAGAGCATCGCTTCGAGGCGCGATCGGGACGCGGCGGGATCGTGGCCGGTCTCGGCCTCCGCGAGGGCATCGTCCACCGTCGAGGGGGGCGAAGCGTCGGTGAGGGCCGGCACGGCAGCACCGTTGCCGCACGCGACGAGGGAGAGGGCGAGGACTGCAAGCGACGTGATCTTCATTTCCAAACCTCCATGCCGCTCACCCTGCGCCTGCCACGTCCAGGAACCTTCTTCGCCACGTCACCGCTTCGTCACCGCTGGAACCGGTAGCCGGCCCCGCGCACGGTCACGATGTGGACCGGCGACCTGGGATCGCGCTCGATCTTCTCGCGCAGGCGGCTGATGAAGTTGTCCACCGTTCGATCGGTGCCGAAGTAGTCCGCGCCCCACACGCGGTCCAGGATGCGCTGGCGCGCGAGGAGCACGCCCTCGCTCTGGAGGAAGAAGTCGAGGAGCTTGAGCTCGTGGGCCGTGATCTCGATCGCTTTGCCGCCGCGCGTGGCCGTGTGCGACTGAAAGTCGACGGTCAGCTCCCCGACGACGACGGGGCCGTGCGCGCGCGCGTTGCGCTTGCGGCGAAGGGCCGCGGCCACGCGCGCATGGAGCTCGGCCACGCCCACGGGCTTGACGACGTACTCGTCGGCGCCGAGCCGCAAGCCCCGCACCTTGTCCGCCTCTTCGCCCTTCGCCGTGATCATCACGATCGGCAGCTCCGGATCCTTCTCTCGCAGGGCCGCCAGCACCTCGAAGCCGTTCTTGCCCGGCATCATCACGTCGAGCAGCACGCAGTCGGGCAGCTCCGCGAGCGCCATCTCCAGCCCCTCGTCGCCCGCCTTGGCCACGAGCACCTTGTAGCCGCCTGCCCGCAACGCCTTCTGCATCGCGAGCCTGAGCGAGGCGTCGTCTTCGACGATCAGGACGGTTTCCATGGGATCTCCACGATGAAGCTAGCGCCTTTGCCCGGCTCGCTCTCGACGCGCGCGCGGCCGCCGTGCGCCTCGGCGATGCCGCGCACCAGCGCGAGGCCGACGCCGGTGCCTTCGGTCGCGCGCGCGAGGCGGTCGTCGGCCCGCTCGAAGGGAAGAAAGACGCGCGCCCTGGCCTTGCGATCGAGGCCCGGACCGCGATCCGAGACGGACAGCCGAACGGCGCCGCCGGCGCGCTCGACGACGACGCGATAGGGCGTGCCCTCGGGCGCGTACTTGGCCGCGTTGCCGAGGAGGTTGTCGAGGACGAGGCCGAGCAACGTCGCGTCCACGTCGGCCTCGAGGGTCGGGTCCGCCTCGAGCAGGGCGCGCGTGTCAGTGTGGGCGCGCTCGAAGCGGACCAGGGCTTCGCGGGCGATCGGCTCGAGGCGTTGCCGCTTGCTCTCGATCTGGAGCTTGCCCCGCGAGAGCGCGCCGAAGCGGAGCATGCGCGTCAGCGTCTCCGAGAGGCGGCGTGCCTCGCGCGCGAGCGCCCCCTCGACCTCGGGCCGCTCGTCCGGCGACACGTCGCCTCGCTCGAGGAGCTCGGCGAACATCTGCACCGACGCGAGCGGCGTTCGCAGCTCGTGCGACACGGCGGCGACGAAGTCCGTCCTCAGCTCGGCGAGCTGCCGCGCCCTCAAGAGGCGCTCGAAGAGGACGCCGGCCAGGACCAGCGAAGCGAGCGTGCCCGCCGCCGCGAGCGCGAAGACGCGATTGCCGGCGCGCGTGATCAGCCCGCGCTCCGCCGCTTCGCTCTTCGGGGCCACGTGGAGCACGAGCTCGGACGTGATCTCCACGGGCGCCCCGCCGGGCCCCGGCACGAGCGACAGATCGTCCGGCAGCTTCGGCGGATCGCGAACGAGCGAAGACGCATGGAACATGCTCCCCGAGAGCGAGGCGTCGAAGGCGTGCAGCACCGCGACGTACTTGCCCCGGCGAACGCGGAGCGCGCCGTCGCTCGTCTCTTCCCCGTCCCCGCGCGCGAGCAGCGTCTCGAGCGTCGCGTGCATGCTCGGCGGCTCGTCGAGCGCCGAGAGGGCTCGCTCTCGGGTGGGCGAGGCGAGGGCACTCGCCCGGCCTCGCAACACCGCGCGCTCCTCGGGACCGAGGCGCGCGGCGTGGGCCCTCAGCCAGCCCGGAAGCTTCGGGTGATCGCTCTCTTGCTCGAGGGCCAGGAGCGGCCAGAGGTAACGCCGGCTGGAGCTCTTCAGATCGAGGCACTCCGCGACGATCTCGTCGCGCGCCCTCGCCCGATCGGGACCGAGCAGCTCCTCGCGCGCGCGTTCGCACGCGGGGCTCGGCGCGGCGTCCGCCGAAGGGGCCTTGGGGACGCGAAGCCGTCCGTCCGCCTCGAGGACGATCGGATCGGCCCCGGAGATCGCGAGCCCTTCGCCCGGCTCCGTCATGGTGCGCGCTCGTTCCTTGGCGTCCGCGATCCGCGCGGCGATCTCGTCCGCGGCGCTCCGGGCGGCCGCCGCGAGCCGCGCCGCTTCGTCCGCCTCGGCCTGGGCAATCGCAGCCTTGCGGGCCGACCACGCGACGGCGCCCGCGCCCGCCGCCGGGATCGCGGCGACGGCGGCGAAGAGGAGCCATCGAACGAGCAGTGCACGCGTCACCAAGCCACCGTCTCACGGCCGTATCACGGAAATGTCACCGGGCTGCACTCGCCTTCCAGGAGGAGAGGGAATTACAGAAAGATCAGGAAGATCAGGAAGGGGTGAATCATCCTCCTGCTTCCTGATCTTCTGATCTTTCTGTTCCACATCGTCTTCGAGCTCCCAGCGGTCACGCCGGCGGCTGCGGCCCAAATGCAAAAAGACGCGCGACCACTCCTCCGAGTGGCCGCGCGTCTCTTCACGAGCAACGGGTTGTCAGAACGGGTCACGCGTGCGCACCTCCGCTCGCCGGGAACGCGATCACGCCGTTGCTGACGCCGTTGGCCTTCGCGGGCGGGAGCGCCGCGATCGGCGTGGTCTCGAGCTGCGGCACGACGACGGGCGGAGCGGCCGGCGTGGGCTGCGGCGCCGGCGTGACGCTGGCCTCACGCGCGCGGCGCTTGCCGATGCCGAGGCGCAGCAGCTGATCGCGCCGGGTGATCACCGAGCGCGCGCAGTCGGACCAGTCCTGCACCCACGCGTGGAGCTCGCCGAGCGCGGCCATGCGCGCGTCGGGCGGCGCGACGGCGTCCTCGACGGCGGGAGCGGGCGTCGTCTCCACGAGGTGGACGAGCGCCTTGATCTGCTTGCACTCCTCCTCGGTGATCCCGCGCTGTTCGAGGGTCGCGAGCGCGGCGCGATCGGCCTTGCGCGTGCCCTTGCGATCGGCCGAGCTCTCGAGCGCGCCGAGGCGCTGCAGGAACAGCGAGACCGAGACGACGGCGGCGATGCCGCTGCCCATCTCGAGGTGGTCGAACACGAACGCGTCCTGCTCGGGGTGCAGGCGGCGCAGCGCCGCGTGCGCGCGCAGCAGCATCGTCGACTGCCACGCCTCGATCTTCTGCGTGGCCTCGGCGACCGGGCCGGAGTGCGGCGTGAACTTGGTGTCGACGGCGGGCGCCGAGCACGCCTTGAGGACCAGCGACCAGCCTTGCTTCATGTCGTCGATGCCGAAGCCGACCTGCCGCATGGAGGCGCGGATGATCGAGTCGGTGCCGACGGTGCGGAGGAACTGGAGCGCGCGGGTGAGCGAGTCCTCGGCGGTGGTGCGGGCGAGGTTGGTCTTGTTGGCTTTGAACGTCTTCATGGGTCCGTCCTTTCGAAGCGACGCCGGGTGGGCGCCGCGATGTGTGGACGGCCCCCATCGCAACCGGCGCGCCAGCGAGCGCCGCGCCCAAGTGCGCGGAAACCCGAAGGCCGACGGCGCGCGCGCGCGCGCGGCCGCTCGAAACGCGCGCCCGAAATGGGCGGCGTCGCGCGCGCTAGACCATGCCGGCGCGATCGGAGACCATGCCGGCGCCGGCGTAAGCCTTGCCGGCGCCGGCCCGAGCCCTGCCGGCGCGGATCCGGCGGCTTTCAGCGGGTCTCGTGAGCCTCCCCGCGCGCGTCGAAAACCTCGCCGGCGAGCGTGCGGAGCGGCCCTGCCGGCGACGGGAGTCCTTTCGCGGAGTTAACATGGTCCATCGCGGCGCCGGCAGGGTCCATCGCGGCGCCGGCAGGGTCCCCGCGCGCGCCGGCAGGGCTTCCGTGGGAGTTGGCAGGGCTCGTGGGTGCTACGCTTCGTACGTGCGCTTCGCTTGCTTGGCCCTCGTGGCCGTGGCCGCGTGCACCGACGCGGCGACGACCATCGCGAATCGATGCGGACAGAACAATCCGCCGCTCGATCCGTCCGCGCCTGGGCTCGTCGTGCGCGTGTCCGTCGACGCCGCCACGACGCAGCGATCCGCGGCGGGCTTTTGCGTTCGAGCCGAGCGCAGCGACGGCACGGCCTTCGAGGCGCTCACCGACGCATCCGGGACGGCGACCGTCCCCATCGATCCGGCCGCGGGCCCCTGGGACGTCACGGCGGCGCGGTTCGGCTACGAAGCCGTCTCGATCCTGAACGTCGACGGCCCGATCGCCGGAGCGCTCTTCACGCAGCTCGTGGGCAGCGGGATCGGCGGAAACGTCCTGGACTCCTGGGGCGTCGACGACGGAACGAAGGCGCACACCCTCGCCGTCAATCTGCCGAGCGGCGGAGGGCCGATCCGGGACTGGAGCGTCTTCGATCAGAACGTGCCGCTCACGCTCTATTCGGCGTCGAATGGCGAGTACGTGTTCATGGAGTTCTTCGAAACGAGCCCGAGCGCGCCGCCGTTTCAGCTGACCGCGTTCTCTCCGAGCGTGGGCTTCTTCGCGTTGCCGTCGCTGCCGCGCGCGGACCAGGACATGACGGTGACGCTCGACCAGCCCTCGGCGCCCGTCCCCGCGAAGATCGTCACCGACGTGGATGTCGAGATGCCGTGGCCCGTCACCGTGACCGGCCTCGAGGCCGGATACCCGGTCCTTCGTCCGTGCGGAAGCGGGGCGCAGCACTGCCGGGCGCCGGGCCTCGGCACGTTGAGCTTCCTCCAGACACCCGCCACGAAGATGCCGTGGCACATCGAGTCGTTCGCGGCCCCGCTGGACGGAGACTCGGCCGTCGCGAGCTTCGTCGGTACGCTCGGCGACGGCTCGTTCGTCTCATTGTCGCTCACGACGCGCTCGCTCGGCGCGCCGAGCACGATCACCGTCCCCGACTTCCAGACCACGCGCATCGACGGGCAGCATTACGCCGACACGCGCATCACGACGCAGGCCGACGCGTACGACAGAGTCGCTGCGACCTTCGTTTCCACGCCGCCCCCGAGCTTCCAGACGTGCCCGAGCTGTCCCATCCCGGACGACGTCGTCTGGCGCGTGTTCACCTATCGCGGCGCGACCCTCACGTCGCGCGCGCTGCCGTCGCTGCCCGCGGGGATGCAAATCTCCGATCTGCGCGGCGGTGGCGCCTTCAGCGATTTCATCATGGGCGGCA
Organism: Polyangiaceae bacterium; assembly: GCA_035470765.1. Classification (GTDB taxonomy): domain Bacteria; phylum Myxococcota_A; class Polyangia; order Polyangiales; family Polyangiaceae; genus DASXHD01. Next base: position 24,904 of record DATIQP010000430.1, read on the forward strand.
CGCTCTCGGTGATGGCTGGAACGGACGACGCGCACCCGCCGTGGTCTTCGGCGACACTCGACGGCGTGGCGACCATCATCGCAAGCAAGTGAGACCAGGAACCGCTGCGCGAGCTTCAGTCGCCGTCGGTCGACGCATCGCCGTCGGTCGACGCATCGCCGTCGGTCGACGCGTCGGTTCCAGCGTCGCACGAGCCTGTCACCGTGCACGGCCACATTCCGGCGTCCGACCCGCCGTCCACGAGCAAGCACCTGCCGACGCTGTCGAAGCTCCTGGTGATCGAGCAGCGCGTTCCCGAGCAGCAGTCGTCGTCCGTCTGGCACACGGCAAGCTCGCCGCCGCAACCGCACGCGCCGGCATCCGTGCAGCTCCCGCTGCAGCACGGATTCGTGGTCGTGTCTTCTTGCCGGCTTCCAGGCGCGCACGCTTGGCCCGTTCGTTTGCAGCAGTAGCTGCAGTCCACGTTGAGGGCGTTGATTTCCCCGGCGCCGCAATTGGGCGGGTTGGGGCCGTTCGAGTTTCCACCCCCGCACGTGCCCGAGTGGGGGCATCCCAAAAGGGCGATCGATGCCGCGACGAGTGTAGAGATGGCGAGGTGGAAGCAAGACAAGCGTTTCATCCGGCCCGTTCCTTGGATTAGCGGGTTCGTCGGGATCTCGAGGCGGAGCGCGAGTAGTCGCTTAGGAAACCGTAGCGCGATCCAGTATGGAAGCGAGGTGCCCGAAGTCTGCGGAGCGGCTTCTCTCGGCGCCGGCAGGCTCGACGCGCAGGTGGACAGGCCCTATCGGCGTGTGGGCAAGGATTCCGATGGTAGGCTCACTCGATCGACGGATGCGGTGGTGCGTATGGAGCCTGGGCGTCGTGCTGCTGGGATCGCCCGCGCTGGCCGATCGTTGTCCCGCCCCTGAGGGTGGCAGCGCGGCGCTGGCGCAGATCAACGCCGAGGAGCGCATCGAGTTTTTGCACCGCAACCTCGACGAGCAGGCTCGCCACGGACGAAGCTGGCGGTGGTGGTGGTTCGGTATCGGCTCGGTCATCCTCACGACGAGCGTGGGGATCACGATCGGGTGGGCCGCCGCCAGCCCGAGCCCGGTTCAGAACGCCAACTTCGTCGACAATCTGATCGCCGCGGGCTTCGCGGTCGCCGTCCCCGTGACCTCGGCGTTGCTCACGTTGCGCGTCGAGTCCGATGCTCCTGCGATCGACGAGCTGTTGCGCGTAACGGGAGGTGGCCGCGCGGGTGCGTGCCTCGTGCTCGCGCGCATGGAGGAGCTCGCCGCGAGGGACGCGGCAGACGAAGCGCTCTACACCGGGTGGCTGGCGCAGCTCGCCGGGTTCGTGGGAGTCGGCGCGATCGCCGGGATCATGGCCATCGAGGCGGCCACCGCATCCGACCCGAGCGTGCGCGACGTCCACTGGATCAACGCGGCGGTCAACGCCGCCGCCGGGATCGTGCTGGCGGAGGCGCACATCCTCAGTGCGCCCACCGGGGCATCGAGAGGCTACGAGGGCTATCTGAAGGGCCGGCTGCGACCCCCATCTCGGCCCACGATCTCGCTGGCGCTCGGTACCGGGCTGTCGCTCCGAGTGACGTGGTAGGTGGCCACCCTGGCCGTCGTGGACGAATCGCGTCCAGGGCTTCGCCGCGCCGGGAGCCTGGGTCCCGCCGGGATGGCGAGGCTCAGTGGGCGTCGCGGAGGCCGTGCTTCTTGATCGCGCGGGCGAGCGCGTAGCGCGTCACGCCGAGCGCGGCCGCCGCGTCGGTCGGGTACTCGCGGCGGAGCAGGTGCGTGACGAGCGCGGGCTCGAGGTGGATCTCGGGGCTGCGCGCGGCGGCCTCGAGCACGAGCTGCCGCGCGATGAGCGGGATGTCCTCGCGGCGCGCGTCGAGCGGCGGCCGCCGGAGCCGAGGGCGTGCGCATGAAGCGCGCTGATCTCGCCTCGCCGCCGTCGGCGGCGGAGGTCACGTCGGCGAGACGCGATCATGCCAGTATCCTGGCCTCCGGTGCAGGTGTGCGACCGCAAACACCCAGAGCGTTCCGGCGACCATGCCGTAGACGACCTGGAACGGGAAGCCCTGCACGAGGATTCGTCGAAGGACCACGCCGCGCCATTCTTCGAGCAGGGCGTGCGCTTGCGGCCCCTCGCTCATCCGAGTCAGGGCCGCGTCGATCGCGTCGACGAAGCGTGTCGCGATTTCCGGCCCGGCGTTGGCCCGATACCAGTCGCCGGCCGCGACGAGCTCGGCGGCGGCGGCTTCGTCGAGTTGGAAGGGCGTCACTTCGCCCAGCGCTCGCGCAGCTTCGCCCTCAGCTCGGACCAAGACACAGCCGTGGCCTCGCCGGCGAGCATCCGCTCAACGCGACGGCGCAGCTCCTCGGTCCACGCCCCTCGGGCGTCCGAATCGGGGGGACCGTCGAGCGTCGCGAGGAGGTCCGCCGCGAGCTGAGCACGCTCTTCGACCGGCAGATCGAGAGCATCGTGCAAGAGCTCAGCCCGAGAAGCGCGAGCGGTCATACCGGTAGGATAACCGCTGGGCGATCGGTCGCAACCCGGGCGCGCAGGCTCGAGGCTCAGTGGGCTTCGCGGCGCCGGTGTTTCTTGATCGCGCGGGCGAGCGCGTAGCGCATCACGCCGAGCGCGGCCGCCGCGTCGGTCACGTGCCAGTGGTGCAGATCGAGCACTCGCCACGCGCTGCCCGCCGGTGCCGGCTGGTGAGCCGCTTCACGGACCCACCCACAGCGCCATGTACACGTCATCGAGGTACTCGTTCGGACCGATCTTCACTCGCCTCGTCTTGCGTCCCTCTTCGACGAAGCCGAGGGATCGATAGAGTGCGATCGCGCGCTCGTTCGACGAGCGCACCTGGAGCTCGACCTTCTCGACGCGCGGATTCGCTCGTGCCCAGCGCAAGAGCTCGTTCATGAGAGCGCGCCCAACGCCCTGCCCGTGATGGCCTTCGTGAACGGCGATCGTCAACCTGACGACATGCGCCGCCGCCGCGAGCGAGAGCGGCTCCAAGAACGCGTGCCCGACGACCACGCCCCCATCCTCGGCGACGAGGTAGTTGCCACGACCGCGATCATTCAGCTCGACGATCACCCGGCGAACGGCGTCGTCATCGATCTCGTCGGGCCTCGACGCGAGCCGCCCCGGAACGCGCGCGATCCCACGCTCGGCCGCCGCGAGCTGCGGAGCGTCTTCCGGTCGCGCTTTGCGAATCGGAGACCCATGAGCGCGTCTTATCACCAGGCCAACTCCGCGCATGTCGACAAAGAGGAACGGAGGCGAGGGCCCGACTGAGGATTAGAGGTCGCCACCCGCATCCATCGGGCCGCAGATCGCACCGGCGTCGTCGGACCCGTAGAGGTTGTAGCTGCCGGCGGGGCACTCGAAGGCGCCTGCGTCCACGTGGCACGTCGAGGCGACATGGCCGCCGTCCGCGCAGGTGACGCACACGGGCATGGGCGGTGGGAGCGAGCAGGCGAACGCGTAGCATGGGCAACTGAAGCTGCTCCGCGGGTGGGTGCCCGACGGGCACGCGTACGTACCGCCGACGCAGATCGCTTTGCTCGGGGTGTCGTCGTCGCACGCCGTGCAGCAGAGAAACGGCGTTCCCGTGCACTCGTCGCTCGAATCGTAGCCGCCATCGCCCGCTGGCCCCGACGCATCGCACGCCCCGCTTCCGAGCACCACGAGAAGGACGATCCAGCGCATGCCCCAAGGCTCCCACAGGCGGGCCCAAACGCGAATGTGCTCGTGGTGGGGCTCGATGGGGACGTGAGGCTCAGTGGGCCTCGCGGAGCCGGGGCGAGCGCCGTCATGCCGGACGAAGCCAGCTCCCCAGCTCGCTTTGCGTGGGCTGCCACGCCGGCTAACCTTTCCAGGTGCACCCGCGCTGGCACTTCGTCGTCGTCGCGCTCCTCGGGTGCGGCCCCTCCCCTCCGACCGACATCGTCGGTGAATACTTCGTCAACCCCGAGGGAAGCATCGGCGGACGTTGCGTGACCACGGCGACGCCGGACGCGGATCCGTTCGATTCGTACTGGAAGGAGACACGCTTCTTCAGCGGTCAGCCCCACGGGATGCACCTCACGTCGGACGGCGCCCTCACCGAGGTTTCCTTCCACGGGGGCGCGGTCGCCGACTATCTCGACACGTTCGTCGGTGCGACGTCGTTCATGGGCAGCGTCCGGGATGGACAATTCGACGCGACGATCGTCGGGACCAAGACGTTCGAGCGCGGAGCATGCGCCTTCACGGTCGATGCCCGTCTCGAGGTCACCTTCACTTCGCTGTTGTACTCGACCGATCTGACCGTCCCGATGCTGAGCGGCGCCATCGTGTCGACACCGCGACCGGCCAGGGGCGACTGTGGCTTCGCGGTGTGCCCAGAGCACGCGTTCGTGACCGGAGTAGAAGCGACCCGGTTGCCTTGACGGGTGACGGTCCAGCCGGCGCGCCGGCGAGGCTCAGTGGGCCTCGCCGAGTCCGTGCTTCTCGATCGCGCGGGCGAGCGCGTAGCGCGTCACGCCGAGCGCGGCCGCCGCGTCGGTCACGTGCCCGTGGTGGAGATCGAGCATCGCTTGCCGCACGGTATCGTCGCGGGAGGCGGAGATCGCTTCGCGCAGCCCGCGCACCCGATCGCGGACGTTGGTCGGGTACTCGTGGCACAGCAGGTGTCGTATACCTCGGCGCGTGACCTTCTTCGGCGCCGCTCGTCTGGCGGCAACCTCGCTGCTGCTCACGGCCGCCTTCCCTTCCGCGGCGCGAGCGCAGCGCCCGCCCGTGTTGCGGGCGATCGGCGGAGGCGAGGGCTCGGCGCAAGGGTGTCTGCCGGTCGAGCGCCTCGTCGAGGCCGTCAATCGGACCTTGCGCCGCGAGGGCCTGGTGGCCGCGACCTCGACGAGCTCGCCGTTGGACGGGACGCTGTCGCTGCGCTTCACGCGCGCCGAGCAGGGCAACCGCTGGACCGCGACGCTGTCGGTCGAGACCGCGCGGGGCGAGCCGGCCGGGGTACGCGAGATCTCGCGCGTCACCGAGAGCTGCAACGGGCTCGACTCCGCCGTCGTCCTCGTCGCGGCGCTCCTCGTCGACTCGCAGCGCCCGATCGAGCCACGGCCGATCCCCGTGGACGCCGAGCCGGCCGCGGCCCTCGCGCGCCCCGCGCAGCGGCGCGGGCCCACGTTCGAGACCGGCCTCGGGGGCACGGTGACGGCCGGGCCGCTGCCGGCGCTGACGGGTGCCCTGACGGGCTGGGGCCGGATCGCCGCCGGCCGCTGGCTCGCCGGCGAGATCGGGGCGACCTGGTTCGCGCGCGCCGGCGTCGCCGGCAGCCCCGGTGGGATCTTCGGCGGCGGCTGGTTCAGCGCCGGGTGGTGCCCGACGCTCGTGGCCTCGGGGCGCGGCGCCCTGGTGGGATGCGCTCGCGGCGGGCTCGGCGTCGCCGAGGGAGTCGGCACCGGCGTCGATGTCCCGCTCCGGGCTACGCTGACGTACGGGCTCGTCGGACTCGCGGCGCGAACACGCGTGACGCTGCTCGGCCCGCTCGGGCTCACGATCGAGGCCGCGGGCTACGTCCCGCTCGGGGGTCAGAGCTTCTTCGTGCGCCGAGGGACGGCCGAGCTGGACGTCTTCACGGCGGCACCGGTGTTCGGGGCGTTTACCGTCGGCCTGGAGATGCGCAGTCTTTGAGCCGAGTTGATAATTTCCCGCCCTCGCCGTCGTTAACGACGTAGGCGGACTTGAAGCCACCTTCCGTCGCGTCCCTGTTCGAGCAGCACGCGCCCTACGTCGGGCGAATGCTCCGGTACATGGGCGTGCCGGACGCGGACCTCGAGGACGCGTGCCAGGAGGTCTTCGTGGTCGTGCATCGCAAGATTGCGTCGCTGCGCCCCGACGCGTCGCCGCGAGGCTGGCTGTACGGCATCTGCCTCAACGAGGCGCGCGGGCGCACCCGGGCGCGGCGGGCGCGGCGCGAAGAGCCGCTCGACGGCGACCTCGGCCTCCCCGACCCCCGGAGCGGGCACGACGCGCGCCACGACGCGCGCCAGACCGCGCTCGGCCTGCTCGCGGTGCTCGACGAGGACAAGCGCACCGTCTTCCTGCTCCACGACGTCGAGCAGGTGCCGATGCACGAGATCTGCGACATGCTCGACATCCCCTTGCAGACGGGCTACTCGCGCCTGCGGCTGGGACGCGAGCGTCTTCGGGTTGCAGTCGCGCGCGAGCGCGCACGAGGCGAACCATGAGCGAGCCGCCCGAGGATCTGCCGCCGGAGCTGCGCGAGCTCGTGGGCGACATGCGCCGCGACGCGCTCGAGCCGGAGCGCGTCGCGCGCGTCGCGGAGAGGCTGGGACCGATCGTGGGTCCGTCGGGCGGCGGCGGCGGAGGTCCGCCGGGCTCGGCGGGCGCGGGCCGGCTGGCGACGCTCGGGAAGATCGCGGCGTCGGCGCTGGTGCTCGGAGCGGTGGCCGCCCTGACGGTCCTGCCTCACGCCCGGCGGCCGCCCGCCACCGAGCGCCCGGCCGTCGCCGTCGCTCCGCCGGAGCCGGTCCCGCCGACGACGGCGTCGTCGGTCGCGGCGGCGCCGAGCGCCGTTGCCCCCGCGGCGCCGGCCCCGGCGCCCTCGGAGTCCGCGCCGCACCACTCGGCGCGCGCGACGCCGCGCCCGGCGGCGGCGCCGTCCGAGCGCGCCGGCGGCTACGATCTCGCGGCCGAGGAAGCTCTGCTCCTCCGTGCGCGCGAGGCGCTGGCGAGCTCGCCGCAGACCGCCCTGGCTCTCGCGGACGAGCACGCCAAG
>DATIQP010000431.1:0-2914 GCA_035470765.1 Polyangiaceae bacterium
CGTGCTCATCGGCCTGCTCACCGGCGGCCACGTGCTGCTGGAGGGCGTCCCCGGCCTCGCCAAGACGCTCACGGTCCGCACGCTCTGCGACGCGATCAGCGCCAAGTTCGCCCGCATCCAGTTCACGCCGGACCTGCTCCCGGCCGACGTCATCGGCACCGTCATCTACAACCAGCAGAAGGGCGAGTTCACGAGCAAGCTCGGCCCCGTCTTCGCCAACCTCGTGCTCGCCGACGAGATCAACCGCGCCCCCGCCAAGGTGCAGAGCGCGCTGCTCGAGGCGATGCAGGAGCGGCAGGTCACCATCGGCGACAGGAGCTACCCCCTCCCCTCGCCCTTCATCGTCATGGCGACGCAGAACCCGATCGAGCAGGAGGGCACGTACCCGCTGCCCGAGGCCCAGATCGACCGCTTCATGCTGATGATCAAGGTGACGTACCCCTCGCGCGAGGAGGAGCGCAAGATCATGGACCGCATGACGGCGATGGAGCCGCAGAAGGCCGAGCCCGTCGTGACGCCGGCCGAGCTGACCAGCGCCAAGAGCACGATCTCGCAAATCTACGTCGACGACAAAGTGAAAGACTACATCGTGGACGTGGTCTTCGCGACGCGCGAGCCGACCAAGTACAACCTCAAGGACCTCGCGCCCCTCATCGACTTCGGCGCCTCGCCGCGCGCGTCGATCGCTCTGAACAACGCGGCGCGCGCGCACGCGTTCTTGCGGCACCGCGGCTACGTGACGCCGGAGGACGTGAAGGCCGTCGGGCCCGACGTGCTGCGGCACCGCATCGTGCTCACGTACGAGGCGGACGCGGAGGAGATCTCCGTCGAGCAGGTCGTGCGGCGCGTCTTCGAGGTCGTCGAGGTCCCCTGAGAGCGCCGCGCCCGCGGCCCGTCAGAGAGCCGCGAGGAGGCGATCGAGGAACGCGACCTGATCGGGGTGGATGAGCGCGCGCGCGCGGTCGATCGGCACCACCTCGGCCTTGTCGATCTCCCAGCTCGCGCACCTCGGAGCGGCGCCGGCGGGCAGCGGCGCGGCCCACGCGTGGATGCGCTTGCGGCTCTTCTTGTAGTCGATGTGGCCGAGCGCGAGGATCGGCCCCTGGACGTCGACGCCGGTCTCCTCGAGCGTCTCGCGGCGCGCCGCCACCTCGAGGGCCTCGTCGCCGTCGGGCTCCCCCTTCGGGATGCCCCACGGCGCCTTGCGGTTGTACGCGCCCGAGGGGTGGACGATGAGGACCGAGAGGCCCTCGGCGCCTGGCGCGTAGAGGAGCAAGCCGGCGGACTGCTTCATCGCCCTTGCTCAATCATTGCACGAAGGGAGATGCGCGACGCTCGCGGGCGTCCCGTCCTCGAGCAGCGTCTGGACCTGGATTTCTTGCCGCGTCCAGTAGCAGAGCGTGTGCGCCTGGCGCAGGTAGCCGAACGAGTACGCCGTGGCGTTCGGGTAGGCGTCGACGAGATCGTGCAGCGGGAATCGGTAGTGAGGCTCTCGCCGCGCGACGACCTTGGCGGCGACCCCCGTGAGCGCGCGCGCCTCGGCGAGATCGCGCGAACCGTCCGCGTGCGCCGCGAGGTCCAGGACCGCGCGGTAGAGCGCCACGGTGTGCCGCGCGCGGAGCACGTCGATCTCCATGCCGTCCCAGAGCTCGTCGCAGAACGAGGCGATCGTCGCGTCGGCTCCCCGGCATCGCGCCGCGACGGACTTCTCCAGCGGATCCATCGCGTCGGCCATCGCGGCGAGCTCGCCGACGACCGTGCGCTCGAACGATGCGCGGTCCTGATCGCTCATCGCGAGCACGTCCTCGAACGCGACGCGCTTCGGGTGCGTCTCGTAGCCGAGCAGGTACCCCTCGTCGACTGTCCCGTTCTCGCCCTGGACGTACGCGAGCAGCCGCTCGTCGAACAGATAGTGAGTCTGCAGATCGAGGAAGCTCGAGAGCGCGCTCCCGATGTCTGCGCCGCAGCTCCCGAACGCCGAGGTGTACCGGTCGAGGAAGTACGACAGCGGCTGCGAAGGCTCCCAGAGCATCTTCGCCGTCAGGTAGTCGGTGAGCCAGTAGTTCCACTCGTGGCCCGAGCTGAACGTCAGGTGGCCCTCGAGCGGCGGGAGCCCGAGCCCGCGCACCTCGCTCGTCAGCGTGCTCACGTCGAGCCACCGCGCGTGGATGTACTCGGGCAAGAACAGCGGCACGTCGTCGTCGGCCGAGATCCAGTACGCCGACTCGGGGAAGTAGGTGACGCGCCGAGAGGGCAGCTCTCTCAGGATGTAGTCGTGCTGGAAGTGGAAGTCCGGCTCCTTGTACGTGCCCCAGTCTCGGTAGAGATCGAAGAGCGAGAGCGTGTGGACGGACTGGCCCAGCCTCGGGTCGGCGAACTGCGGCAGGTGGTAGTAGTAGACGGGCTGCCCCTGGTACTGGACGTAGAGGTTCGGGTAGTTGCCGACGTGGTTCTGGACGTCGACCTCCACGCCCGGGTGCGCTCCGTCGACGTGCTCGACGGCGTGGTTCAGCCAGTCGATGACCACCTGCGGATCGGCGCTGATGAACTCTCCCAGCGCGAGCTCGAGCGCGTCCCAGCTCACCGTCATCATCTTGTCGAGCTGGGCGTCCATCTGCGACTGCCAGCCGTCGGCGGTCTTCACGAGCACGTAGTTGTTCTGCAGCGAGGCGCCGCCCCAGATCTGCACCACGGCCCCGACGCGGACGCCGCGCGAGTGCGCGTAGTCGACGATGGACTGCGCGTACGGCCGCCACGAGTCCCAGTCGACCGTCGCCAGCTCGGTCCACTGGAAGTAGTTCTGCCCCGTCTTGACGAGCCAGTCGACGAACCGCTTCGCCTCGGCGAGGTGCTCGTCGCTCGGCTCGTTGAAGACGTGGAAGTACTCGATCGGGTGCAGCGTGTGCAGCTGCAG
>DATIQP010000432.1:0-16552 GCA_035470765.1 Polyangiaceae bacterium
CAGATCTTCGGCAAGTTGGCCGGATCCACGTCGGAAAACGAGGCGATGGAGCTGCGCGGGGCGCTCTTGAAGGGCGCAGCGGAGGTCGTGGGCTCCGGCCACACCGACGCGGCCGCGGGGCTGATGGGGCTGGGCGTCGGCGCGTGCAGGGGCGCCGTCGGGTGCGGCCCCGAGGGCGCCGGCGACGGCGTGGGCGACGCGGCTTCGGCCCCTCCGGGCGCGGCTTTCGGTAGAGGGCGCACCGGGTCCTGACTCACGTCTCGAGTCTATCCCAACCCGTGGAGAGTTGGGCATCCGGAGAACACTGAGGCAGGTCATCCCGCGACACCGGGGCGGATTTACGCTGGAAGTCGTGGGGCTTTACGTGGAGGGATCGCACGCAACGTCGACGAGGACCGAGGATGAAGTAACACGTTACTGATTCCGCTTGATCACGTGGAAGCCAAACGGGGTCTCGACGACTTCGCTGACCTGATCGACCTTCAAGGCGAACGCCGCGTCCGAGAAGGCCTTCGTCATCTTGTCGCGCGTGAACTTGCCGACGCTGCCGAGGCGGTCCTTCGAGCCGGGGTCCTCCGAGTACTTGGCAACGAGGTCCTCGAACGAGGTGGTCTTGGCCTCGTCGCGGACCTTTTCGGCGAGCGCCTTGGCCTCGGCCTTGGTGCGCGTAACGTTCTTGGGGGCGTTCTTTGCGCCCTTGTAGGCGATGACGACGTGCTGGGCGGTGATCCAGTCGGGGGCGGGGGCCGAGGCCGAGACCGTCGCCGAGGCCGTCACCGTCGCCGGGGCGGCCGCCGAGGCCATCACCGTCGCGGAAGCCGGAGCCGTGGCCGACCCCGAAGCCGAGGTGGAGGACGAGTTCTGGCAGGCGAGAAGGAGCACGAAGACGAGGGGGGCCGTACGCACGACGTCGAAAGTACAGGATTCGGGGACGGAATCGGAGACGGAGACGGGAGCAGAGACGGGCCGCGAGACGGCCTGGGGTTCTGATTGACGAACGAATGGCTTTCTTTATACTGCGCGGCCCAACCGCCCCAGTGGCCCAATTGCGGCCCCTAAAGGAGCATCGTCACCACCATGCCGCTTCACACCGAACGCAAAGCGGAGCTCATCGGCAAGTTCCAAACGCACCAAGGCGACACCGGGTCCCCCGAAGTGCAGATCGCGCTGCTCTCCGAGCGCATCGGCTACTTGACCGAGCACTTCAAGACCCACGCCAAGGACCACCACTCGCGCCGGGGCCTGCTCAAACTGGTCTCCAAGCGCAAGCGCCTCCTGGACTACCTCAAGCGGACCAGCGTCGAACGCTACCGCAAGGTGGTCTCGGCGCTCAGTCTACGCAAATGATCGAAAGAGCCTGGCCAAGCGGGAAACCGCGGCTAGGCTCTTTTCGCATCTCCCCGCCCTAGCCCCTCGCTCTTCGATTCCTGCACGCGAGCCTCGAGCTCGCACGCAGCAACCGAGGAACTGAGGCCTCTGGGACGGGACACCATCGCGGCTGACGCCGCGGAACCGAAACCCGCGCGAGAGCCCGAGCGCTCCTGCGCGGCCACCCAGAAAGCCAAGACCATGTCCTTCGTTCGCGAATCGATCTCGATCAACGGTAAGCCCCTGACCTTCGAGACCGGCCGCCTCGCCAAGCAGGCGCACGGCGCGGTCCTCGTCACCTACGGCGAGAGCGTCGTGCTCGTCACGGCCGTGTCCGGCGACGAGCGCCCGGGCCTCGATTTCTTCCCACTCACCTGCGAGTACCAGGAGAAGACGTTCGCCGCGGGCAAGATCCCCGGCGGCTTCTTCAAGCGCGAAGGCCGCCTGCGCGACGACGAGATCCTGACGAGCCGCCTCATCGACCGGCCGTGCCGCCCGCTCTTCCCCGAAGGCTACAAGGGCGACACGCAGGTCATCGCGACCGTGCTGTCGAGCGACAAGCAGAACCCGACCGACGTGCTCGCGCTGACGGGCGCCAGCGCGGCGCTGCACATCTCGGACATCCCGTGGGCGGGCCCCATCGTCGGCATGCGCGTCTCGCGCATCAACGGCGAGCTGAGGGTCTTCCCGACGTTCGAGGAGCAGGCGAGCGCGGACATCGACATGGTCGTCGCGTGCAGCAAGGACGCGATCGTGATGGTCGAAGGCGGCGCGGCCGAGGCGAGCGAGGTCGCCGTCATCGACGCGCTCATGTTCGCCCACAAGGCCGCGCAGCCGATCCTCGAGGTCATCGAGCGCATCCGCGCCGCGGTCGGCAAGCCCAAGCGCGCCTTCGAGCCGAAGAAGCTCGACCCCGCGATCAAGGCGAAGATCCCGGCGATGGTCGACGCGAAGATCATCGAGAGCTCGCTCATCAAGGACAAGGCTCTCCGCTACGGCGGCTACAAGGCCGCGAAGACGGCGATGGTCGAGGCCCTCACGAAGGAGCTCGGCGAAGAGAAGTTCAAGGAGAGCGAGAAGCTCATCAAGGACGAGTTCGAGGAGCGGAAGTACACCGTCGTTCGCGAGTACGTCCTGTCGAAGAACAAGCGCATCGACGGGCGCGAGATGAACCAGATCCGCGCGATCGCGACCGAGGTGAGCCTCCTGCCACGCGTGCACGGCTCGGCCCTCTTCCAGCGCGGCGAGACGCAGGCGATGGTCGCCGCCACGCTCGGCACCTCGAGCGACGAGCAGAAGATCGACGCGCTCACCGGCGAGCGCTGGAAGCGCTTCCTGCTCCACTACAACTTCCCGCCGTTCTCCACGGGCGAGACGAAGCCGCTGCGCGGCCCCGGCCGCCGCGAGATCGGCCACGGCGCCCTCGCCGAGCGCGCGCTCATCCGGATGATCCCGGACCAGGAGCAGTTCCCCTACACGATCCGCATCGTCTCCGAGACGCTCGAGTCGAACGGCAGCTCGTCGATGGCCGCGGTCTGCGGCGGCTCGCTGTCGCTCATGGACGCGGGCGTTCCGATCAAGGCGCCCGTCGCCGGCATCGCGATGGGGCTCATCACCGATGGTCCCGCCAACGATCCCAAGACGCGCACCGCGATCCTGAGCGACATCCTCGGCGACGAGGACCACCTCGGCGACATGGACTTCAAGGTCTGCGGAACCGCCAAGGGTATCACAGCGATCCAGATGGACATCAAGATCGCGGGCCTGACGCGGGAGATCCTCGCCAAGGCGCTCGAGCAGGCGCGCGAGGGCCGCATGTTCATCCTCGGCAAGATGCTCGAGACGCTCGCTCACCCGCGCACCGAGCTCTCGCCGCACGCGCCGCGCATCACCACGCTCAAGGTCAAGCCGGACCAGATCCGCGTCATCATCGGCCCGGGCGGCAAGACCATCAAAGGCATCATCGACCAGACCGGCGTCGCCATCGACGTGGAGGACGACGGGACGGTCAACGTGGCCTCGAGCGACTCGGACGCCGTGAAGAAGGCGATCGACATCATCAAGGGCCTCACCGCGGAGCCCGAGGTCGGCGCCATCTACAAGGGCACCGTCCAGCGCGTCCGCGACGACCTCGGCGCCTTCGTCGAGATCCTCCCCGGCCAGGACGGCCTGCTCCACATCTCGGAGATCGCCCACACGCGCGTCGAGAAGACGAGCGACGTCCTCAAGGAGGGCGAGGTCATCGAGGTGAAGGTCCTCAGCGTCGACCGCGACGGCAAGATCCGCCTCACGCGGCGCGAGCTGCTTCCCTTCCCCGAGGGCGAAGAGGGCGAGCGCGCCAAGGCCCGCATCCAGGCCGCGCGCGAGGCGGGTCCGCCGCCGCGCCGCGACCGTGGCGACCGTGGGGGTGACCGCGGCGGCCGCGATCGGGGCCCGCGCCGCGATCGATGAACCGCGAGAGGCGCGCGCAACGCCGCCGGCTGGCTCGCCGGCTCGGTGTGTGGAGCGCGCTCTTTTTCGGCGCCGGGTGCCATAGCGAAGGCTCTGGCCCGGCGCCCGCCGAGACGCAGTCGGCGGAGAGCACCAAGGTGGTGTTCGCCAACCCGCCGACCACTTCGCCGGCGCAACGCTGCCGCATCCGGATCGCCGGTGACTCGTTCGCGGCCGCGCGCTCCGGGCTGGGCGCGCGCGCCGTCGCCGTGGTCCACGTGGACGGCGACTACACGCGCGCGCTCGCCAAGGTGGCGGTGGAGCCCGCCGGCCCGGCGCAGCCGCACGATGGCGATGACGCCGGCCCCACCATCGGCAGCTGGTCGGGCTCGTTCAACGGTCCGCGGGACGCATTCGTGGACATGCTCCAGCGCCGCGTCTGCACCGACGAGGGGCGCGTCCACGTGCTCTTGCCTCGCGGCCCCAAGGATCCGTCGCAGGGCGAGGTGGCCCTCGACGTCTTCGTGCTCACGCCCGACGAGCATCGCGACGTCGACAACCTCTGCCACGCGTACGAGCGCGCTCCCAAGCCGGCCGCCTCCTCGACGAAGGACGCCGCCGACGCGGCGGCGATGAAGTGGGCGGAGGACGTGCTGACGACCGCGAAGTGGGACGAGTGGCGCCACGACCTCGCGCGCGAGCGCGGCGAGCTCTTCGCCCGCAAGGCCGACGCGACCTCGCTGTTCCACGCGCGCGGCGCGACCCTCGCTGCCGCCGCGACCGCCGAGAAGCTCGCCTGCCCGACGGCCACCGACTGGACCAAGCGCTGAGGCTCGGCCCGGCTCGCCCTCAGGGCGCCGAGCGCGCGAGCACGACGTATCCGGAGCCGGTGTCTCCGATGGGCAGCGTCGCGCGGCCGAAGTAGTGCGACTCGAGCAGGGGATCGCGCGCGAGACGCACCCCGACCTGGTGCGCGTAGCTCGCGCGAGGCCAGTCGGCGGCGTCGTAGGACGTGAGCGGCCTCACGTAGAGGATGATGGTGTCGACGCCCCGGTCGAGAAGCATGGATACGTCGGCGCGCTTGGACGTGTGGCCGCCCGGCAGCGCGGCGAAGTCGGGATCGGTCAGGCCCGCGAGATCGACGATGTCCACCTCCGTCACGGCCGATACCCATCCCACGTCCGTCGCCGCGATCTTCTTCGACGGCGCGAGCAGCGTGCGGGCGCGCCCGATGAGCTCGAGGCGGTCCTTCATCACGTGGCGCCCCGCGGGGCCGGCCATCACGAAGACGTCGAGCGCGAGCGCCCCGGCCAGCGCGGTGCGCGTCCAGAACGACCAGAGAGCCGAGACGCGCGCGACCTCCACGAGCACGACCAGGAGCGACGGCAGCACGGGCACCAGAAGGCGCGCGTACGGCATCCAGTCGCCGCCCGCGGCGATCACCGCGAGTACGTGGACGAGGAACGCGGCGGCGAGCACCTTGGCCTGCGGCGAGGCGCGAAGCAGAGCGAGCGGAGCGAGCAGCGTGAGCGGCAGGCCGGCGGCGAGCAGCGCGGCCTGCGCGTAGACGAAGCCGTGCGCGAGGTCGCTCGGCTTGGCCATGACGGCCAGCGGCGCCGCCCTGCCAAACGCGATCACGCGGGCCAGCGTGCAGACCGCGAACGGCACGATCGCGAGCAGCGCGGCGGTCGCGACGACGCGCGCCGGCCGCTTCGCCGCGATCGCGAGCCCGCCGCCCGCGACGAGCGCCCACGGGAGCAGCTCCGGCCTGATCGCGGCGGCGAGCCCGGCCCACGCCGCCGCCTGCCGCGGGCTATACATGCAGAATACACACGCTGCGCAGAGGGCCGTAGCGAGCGGGGTCTCCATGCCGCTCGGCCCCCACGCCGCGAGCGGCAGGCACACGAGCCACAGCGCGGCCGCCGCCGCCTTCGCGGCCACGCGCTCTCCGAGCGTGCCGACGCGCGCCCCCACGAGCGCGGCCGCCACGGCCATCAACAGCACGCCTGCGACCTTGACGCGCCCGAGCACCTGCACCGCCGTCCCGTGGGCGAGCGGGTAGAGCAAGAAGGGCCACGGCAGCGGCGTCACGCCGTCGGTCGAAGGGCCCGAGGCGTTGAACCGGTAGCCGACGCCCGTCGCGAGGTGGCGCGCGTAGCGGATCGGAATGAAGGCGTCGTCGACGACGAAGCCCCACATGATCGCCGAGCCCGCCACCGACGCGAGCGTGAACGCGAGCGCCCAGAGAGCGTGACGGAGCGCCATTCGCTTTCGTGGATCCTGCACGGGCACCGTCTTGCCACACGCGGCGCGCCGCCGGTAGCAGTCTCGCGCGGCCTTGTCCAATGGCCGGCAATCGGTGCGCGCTTCGCCGAAAACTTCGTGGGTTTCGCGAATCTTCTTACGATTCGGTCTCGCGGGCCCCTCGCCGCGCCACAACGATGCGAGCCTTCGAAGTCTTCGTCGCCCCCTCCCCCAAGAACTCCGCCGCCGGCCGCCCCCGAGGCGCTCGAGACGTCCTCGACGTCTTCGTCCACGGGGCCAACGTCACCGCGCGCGTGGACGATCCGCACGGGCTCGCGGTGCTCTGCGACCTCGCGCGCGCCGTGAGCGAGCTCGCCGCCGCGCCACGCGGCAAGGCGCTCGTGCGCTTCTACGAGCAGCCCTGGGAGCTCTGCGTCGAGCGCCTCGGCGGCAGCGCCTCGCTCTCGGTGTACCGTACGGGACCACACCCGGACGTGGCTGTCTACGACGCGTGCGTGCCGTTCGCCGACGTGGTCGGGGGGGCGCGCGACGCCGTGCAGGAGGCGCTCGCGTCCTGTCCGCTCGGCGACGACGGCCTCGCGTTCGACCTGGCCGAGGCCGCCGCCAAGCTCGACGAGATCTCGCTCGCCGCAGACGAGCCGCCGGCTCCGGACTCGGAGCCCGTGCCGGTTTCGGTCGAGCTCGAGCCGGACGTCCCCATCGCCTTCGGCGCCGACTTCGCGCTGCGGTCCGCCCACCGCAACGCCGGCGCGCCCACCACCGAGCGCACCGATCTGCACGGCCTGCTCTTCCGCGGGCGCGTGCGCGCCGTCGTGCGCGGGCGCGGCATCGAGCTCGGAGAGGCCCTACCCTTCCTGTTCGCCGAGCGCTTGCTCTCCATCATGCAGCGCGTGCTCGACGCGTTCGAGCAAGGCCGCGTGCTGCACCTGCGCGAGGATGCTGGCGGCGCGGGCGTCGGTGTCCGCCTGGGCGCGGGCGGCGAGGTCGCGCTCATGCTCTCGCCGATGGGCTCGCGCACTCACTCCACGTTTCCGTCGCTCGGCGTCTCTGACGCCGTCTTCGCGGCCCTCGCCTTCGGCCGCTCGCTCGTGCGCGCCATCCTGCGCCGCGACCGCGGACAGGCCCACAACCTGCGCCTCGTCGCGTTCCGCCGCGCGCTGCGCGAGACGCAGGACCGGCTGCGCGAGACGTGGCGCACCGACGCCAGGGAGAACCCGCGTCCCGAGGCCTACCGCGCCTACGCGACCACGCGCCTCCTGGCGCAGAAGACGGCCACCGCGCACGCACCGAGCGCGCGGCTGCGCTACACGTCGCGCTGGCGCGCGCTCGTGCCCGGCATCGATCTGCGCTCCACGTTCCTCTGCGGCGACAGGCTCGTCGTCGGCGCCGCGGCGGAGACCTTCTGCCTGGATCGCAAGACCGGAGAGGTCCAGTGGCGCGTCCCTACGCGCAAGGCGTCCAGCGTGCCGACCCCGCACGGCATCGCGAGGCTCTCCAGCGACGGCCAGCTCGGCGTGCTCGACCTCGTCACGGGCGAGTCGCGGGTGCAGACCAGCCTTCGCCCGCGCACGGGCGGCCCCGTCGCGGGCGCGGTCGTGGCCGCGCCCGGCCTGCCCAAGCTCATCATCGTCACCGAGGGCGAGCACCACCTCGTCGCCGTCGACCTGCTCACGGGCGAGGCCCGCTGGCGCGCGAGCTGGGGCAAGGGCAACGTGCTGCGGCTGCGGCGCCTCGGCAAGCTCCTGTACTGCACGAGCGGCGACACGGCCATCAGCGCCTTCGACGTGCAGACCGGCTCCGTCGTTTGGCGCGTGCGCGACAGGCTCCGCTTCTGCGGCACGCCGGTCTTCGACCACGAACGGCTCTACACCGTCGCCGGCGGGATGGGCGGCGCGGCGGTGCTCTACGGCATCGATCTGTTCGCGGGCAGCGTCCGCTTCGCGACGCGCGTGCCCGGCCCCGATCGCGCCGGCGATCTCCACCCCGCCGAAGGGGCCCTCGCGGCCGTCGAAGGCGCACCCCTCGTTTGCGGCCGCAGCGTCGCGGTCGTCGTGCGCGATCGCCAGGGCGTCCGACTCGCCAGCTTCGATCGCGAGACCGGCGAGCTCGGCTGGGTCTCGGGCCACACCGTCGCCCCGAGCGGCACGTCGTGGCTCGCCGTGGACGACGTGATCCTGGGCAACACGCCGACGGGCGAGCTGCTCGCGCTCGACGCGCGCGACGGCTCGCTGCGCTACCGCCACGTGCTCGGTCGCACCCTCGAGGTCGACGTCCCGCGGAGGCTCGAGCCGGTGCTGCGCGGCGGCGCCGTCTACGTGCCCCACGCGGACGTGCACGTCTTCCGCCCCGCGGACGGCGTCGCCCTCGGCACGGTCGGCCCGTGCGAGACCATCCCGGACCTGCTCCGCATCGACGAGCGCTGCGACGTCTACGTCGCCGAAGAGAGCGGCCACATGGCCTGCTTCGGCGTCGCCTCGCGCCTCGAACGAGTCAAGTGACGCGCACGGTGACTTAGGGGAGGCAGGTGCCTCCGGCAAACCCCGCGTAGGTGGGGTTCCAGCAGAACTCCGCCGAAGCGTCGCCGAACGGGACCGTGCAGCACTTGTTGTAGTTCGTGCCCGCGTCGGCGCAGTCGTTCTGCCCTGCGCACGAGCGGATGGTGTCCGTCGCCGTGCAGGAAGTCTGGATGCTGCTCTTGCAGGTCGTCGTACACTGGCTCGAGAGCGACTGCAGGTTGCAATTGGGGAGGTTGCCGCCGTTGAAGACGAGCGTGCCGCAGCAGAACGCGTTGGTGCAATCGCTCGCCTTGGTGCACTGCAGAGACGAGTCTGCGCCGGCGTCGGTCGGGCCGCCGCCATCGGTGCCGCCGCCGCCGTCGGTGCCGCCCCCGCCGTCAGTGCCCCCCCCGCCGTCGGTGCCGCCGCCGCCATCGGTGGTGCCGGTGTCGGCGCCGGTGCCCGTGTCCTTGGCGGTCGTGCCGTCGGTGCCGCCGCCGTCGCCGGTGCTGGCGTCGATGTTCGTCGAATCGCCACCGCCGCACGCGTAGGCGAAGGCCGCGGGGACGATGAGCAGACAGCTGAGGAGGAGTCGGGTCTTCATGACGTCGGCCTACTGGTGAGTGAGGTTGTAGATCCCGGTGTCGGGCGTGGGCCCCTGCGTGTGCTGGTACTGCATCGATGTATTTTGCACGCAATAATCGTAGTGATCGATCTGGTTCGGGGCGCCCTGGCCCACGAGCAGCGTCGTGCTCTGGATGGTGTACGGGCGGGTGCTCTGATCGGTCAGCACGGCGGAGTAGCTGCAGTCGCAGCCCTGCTGCGAGTTGGTGGTGCAGCTCACCGTCGACCCAGGGGCCGCGTTCTGCAGGTAGGCGGCGATGTTGGCGCAGGACTGCTGGTAGGTGCAGCTCGAGGGGATGGTGAGGCTGGCGGCGTAGCTCACCTGGACGTTGCGCGTCACCTGCCCCGACGCGCCGCCGTCGCTCGCGAACGTGATCGTCCCCTTCATGGACGCCGACTGCGAGTGCACGACGAGGGTGGTGCACTGATTGTTGGCGAACGGATCGGCGACGCACCCGCCGGTGTAGTCCCACGTCCCGACGACGTTGCCGCCGCACGCGGTGAAGGTCGAGCAGTTGCCGATCTGGATCGGGACGCCGCCGTCGAGGGTGGTCCCTCCGTCGGTGACCGTGGTCCCGTCGCTGCCCGCGTCGGCCGGCGTGCTGCCATCGGGAGGCGGCGTCGTCACGTCGCCGCCGGACGTCCCGTCGTTGCCGCCGCCGCCCGAGTCGCTGCCGCCGGCGTCGACGCTGACCGCATCCGAGCCCCCGCACGCGAACACCAGCGCCGCGGCCACGACCATCGCTCCGCCCGCAAAGACAGCCCGAGATTTCATGCAAGACACCTCAAGAAGCCTTGATCGTGCATGCAATCCAGCTCGGCCGCAACCGCAACGAGCGGGCCGCCGCGTCAGACGTAGGAGGATGTCAGTGGACCTCGTGCATCAGGCGCTGCAGCGGCCGCACGAGAAGCAAGAGCACCACGGCCCCCGCGAGTGAGGTCCAGACGAACAGCCAGAAATACGGGATGGGCGCGATGCGGCCCCACGACTCGCCGATGCTGCCGCCGGCGTACTGGGCGACGGAGCTCGAGAGGAGCCAGACGCCCATGAAGAGCGAGGCGAATCGGCGCGGCGCGAGCTTGGTGACCATCGACAGGCCGACCGGCGAGAGGCAAAGCTCGCCGAGCGTCGCGAGGACGTAGCTCAAAAGCAGCCAGAGCCCGGTGTTGCGCGCGCCCTTGCTCTGCTCCTCGAGCTTGGTCACCGCGTCGTGGAGCTCCTTCGGCGCGGCGGCCGCAGCGAGGACGGTGCGCACGCCGGCGTCCGCGTGCTTGGTGAACGTGAGCGTGTCCGCGGCGGGGTTCCAGGCGACGCCCGCCTCCTTCGCCGCCTTCGCGTCGAGGGGGAACGCGAAGGTGAGCGGAGCGCCCGGGACGTCGATCGACGCGAGATCGAAGGCGACCGGCTGCGCCTCGGTCGCGTTCTTCGTCTTGTCGTCGAGCGAGCCCACCCAGTCCACCCACCCCGGCGGAGCCACGACCTCGAGCAACTGCTGCACGACGTAGTGCGCGAGGACGCCGCGAACCTCGAGCGCGACGATCTCCTCGTTCGATTGCACGGCCGTGAGACGTTCGGCGTCGAAGACGATCTCGGCGTTCTCGGGCGTGCACTTGCCCTGCTTGGGGCCGCAAGCGACCAGCGTCGTCCGTGCGGGATCGCCCTTCACCGGCTTGCCGAGCATGATGCCATCGGGCACGGGCATCTTGGCCTCGACGCGCGACTTCACCGCGTTCTCCCGTGCGGCGCCCACCACCATGACGCCGAACGACGCCGCCATCAGAAGCATCGCGAGCAGCATCTTCGTCGGCGTGCGCGGCTCGAGCCCGCGCTTGGCGAGCCACACCCAGCCGAGGGAGAACAGGGGCGCGAAGAGCAGGATGCAGATCGGGTTGACCGACTGGAACGACTCGGCCGAGTAGGCGCTCGAGCCGATGTGCCGGTCGGTGAAGAACTCGGCCCAGAGGTTGAGCGCATTGCCCGCCTGCTCGAACGCCATCCAGAAGAGCACCACGAAGATGAAGAGCACGAAGATGACGACGCTCTTGTCCTTCGCCGCGCCGCGGATCGTTCGCAGGAGCAGCCCCATCGTGAGGAACACCGCGGCGAACGCGCACGGCATGATCAGCGCCGTCGCCGGCTCGAGGTGGCGGTAGACCCGCAGGCCGTAGTACACGGGCAGCCCGAACGACGACGTCAGGAGCACGTACGGATAGATGGCGCCGAGCAGCCCCGCGATGCCGCTCGCGCGCGGCTTCTCCTCGTCGGTCGCCTCCCCGCCCTTCTTGGCGGCCTGCTCGCGGTACGGAGCCCCCTCCTGCTGCTCGGCGGGCTCGGGCGGCGGCTCCTTGGCGTGCTTGATCTGCCACTGGGTGCGCAGATCGTTGCCGGCGGCGGCGACGGCGCGGAGCACCGTGCCCTGCCCGATCAGGAACATCACCAGGCCGAAGACCATGCCGATGCCGGCGAGCGCGAAGCCCCAGTGGAAGCTGTGGAAGTGCTCGCGCACCTCGGCGCACCAGATCGGCGCGACCCCCGCGCCGACGTTGATGCCCATGTAGAAGATGGTGAAGGCGCCGTCGCGACGGGGGTCCTCCTTGCCGTACATCTTGCCGACGAGCGTCGACATGTTCGGCTTGAAGAAGCCGTTGCCGGCGATGAGGCACCCGAGCGCGACGTAGAAGATCGGCAGCGGCTCGAAGGCCATCAGGAAGTGCCCGAGCGCCATGAGCGCCCCGCCGACGACGATGGAGGCGCGGAGGCCGAGGAACTGGTCCGCCAGGAAGCCGCCGAGGAGCGGCGTCAGGTAGACGAGGCTCGTGTACCACTTGTACACGGTGCTCGACTGCTCGGGCTGCCAGCCGTGCTGCTCCACGAGGTAGAGCACGAGCAGCGCGCGCATGCCGTAGTAGCTGAAGCGCTCCCACATCTCCGCGCCGAAGAGGAAATAGAGCGCGCGCGGGTGCTTGCCCGACTCCACCGTGAAGAAGGTGGCGAAGATGGCGTAGCCGAGTAGGACGAAGGAGACGATGAGCTCGAGCATCCGCGGAGCACGGACACTACACCGAGCCTCGCCGCGCTAGCTACTGCACGTAGAAGACGCCCAGCAAATCCTCGGTGCGGGAGATGGGGGCGGTGTTCTTCATCGACGTGGCGCGGAACTGGTAGTAGCCGCCCGTCTGCAAGGCCGGCCCGCCGTACTGCACCGACGGGTTGCCTGACCCCGTGTAGCCGGGAATGGCTGCGTCTTCCCAGATCTTGTTGCCGAGGCTGTCGAAGACGACGACGTCATAGCCCGTCTCGCTCGAGTCGTCGGCCCAGTTGAAGGTCGGCGTGCCGGTGACCGGATCGGGCACCTTGGCGCCGGGCGAGATGACCGCGAGCGCCCCGGTGACCTTGAAGTTGCCGACGTCGACGGGGGCGCCAGCGACCGTGATGTGCGGGATCTGGGTGCCGGCGATGTTCGGATCCGGATCGCGGACGAGACCGTCATTCTCGTAGGCGGCGAGGACCACGTACTTGCCATCGGGCA
Source organism: Polyangiaceae bacterium (assembly GCA_035470765.1). Lineage (GTDB taxonomy): Bacteria > Myxococcota_A > Polyangia > Polyangiales > Polyangiaceae > DASXHD01. The sequence goes on from DATIQP010000432.1 coordinate 12,713, forward strand.
CCCCGTCGATCGTGAACGCGCTCGTCACGTTGCCGGCGCGCAGGCCCTTCGGCACCTCACCGCGCTCGAGGTTGGTGTTGAACGTGTCCTCGAGGACGAGCACGACGGACGTCACCGAGCCGCCGGGCGCGTTGACGATGTTGACCGAGCCGGTGACCTTGCCGAGGGGATTCGTGGAGGCGGTGAGGTCGACGCCCTTGGTCTCCTGGCCGCCGGTCACGGTGGCCGTGACGGGCGCGAAATTCGTGCCCGCGATGTAGCCCTGCACGGCATGCGAGCCAGCGGGCACGTTGAAGACCGTGTACGCGCCGTCCTTGTCGGCGACGCCGGTCGTGCCCTCGACGTCGACCAGCGTTCCGCCGGGTTTGTCGATCTTGACCGTGCCGCTGATGGAGCCGGCGCCGGTGATCGTGATCGGGATGAGCCCGATGGTGGTCGCTGCGGAGGCGATGACGGGCGGTTCGCCCGCGGCGCTGGTGGCGTCGATGGGCAGGGCGGCCCGGACGCCTCCGGGATAGGTCTGGTAGCTCGCCGCGTCGGCGCGCAGGGTGTACTGCGTCGAGACGGGCTTGCCTGCCGCGTCACGCGTCGCCGGCACGATGAGCGAGTAGGTGCCGTCGGTGGCGCTGATGGCCACCGCCGAGATGACCGCTCCCTCGGCGTCGCGGGCGACGACGTGCGCTCCGGCGATGGGCGAGTTGTTGGTCGCGTCGATGACCTTGCCCTGGATGCTCAGCGGCGCGAAGCACCCCGGCGTTCCCGAGCTGGTGTTCTCGCACGTCGCGCCGGCCTCGCAGCCGTTGCCGCCATCCATGCTCGAGCTCGTCGGGTCGCAAGGACCCGCCTTCGCGTTTCCATTCGAGCACCCGAGCGGCAAGCCGCTGGCCGCGCCGACCACCATGGCGAGCAAACCGATCCCCAAGCGATAGGAGCTGCCCATCCTCTTCATCCTCCAAGAAATTGGCGCCCTGGTCGGAACCCCGACCAGAGCCACCGTTGCTCCCCCACCGCGAATGCTCAGAGCGGCTGCGGAACCTCGCAGCGACCGTTGGTGCAGGGCACGCCGTTGCAGCAATCCGAGGACTGCGCGCATGTCTGGCCGTACAGCGCGCAGGACGCGTCCGTTCCGGCGTCCGTCGGCGGGGCGATGCACGAGCCACTCGACTGACCGTTCTGGATGTAGCAGTGGCCGCCCGGGCAGCAGTCTCCGTCCGTGGTACACGGCCCGCTCGTCGGGACGCAGGTCTGCGGGTAGCAGGTGTACGGCGGGCCCGCGTCGCTCGGGTTGGGCACGCACGGGTTGAGGTTGCAGCAGTCGGCGCTCGACGAGCAGCCGGCATCTGCCGCGGGCGGGATGCAGCCTGCGTCACCCGCGTAGCTGCAGCGCGGGATGCCGAGGTTGTCCTGGTGGCACGTGTCGTACTGCTGGACGTTGCCGGAGCAGCAGTTGTCCGTCGCGTTGCACTGGTTGGTCTGCAGGCGGCAGATGTCGCCGTTCGGTTTGCACCCGGTGGGGTTTCCGCAGACGCCGGTCTTGTCGGTGGGGCTTGCCTTGTTGCACGTCGTCTGGCCGAGCCAGCCGCCGCAGCAGTCCACATCGTTGACGCACACGTCGCCGGCCGGATGGCAGCCGCTCGCCGGCTGACAGACCAGGACGGAGTTCGGGCCCCACGGGGCGCACGAACGGCTGCAGCAGGAGCCGCCGCAGCTGGGCAGCCCGCCGTCCGTGTAGGTGACGGTGCCGCCTCCGCAGAGCATCCCATCGATGGTGCAGCCGCCGCTGCTCGGCTGGGCGCAGATGCCGAGCGCGGCGTTGGGCTGCTTGGTGCAGACGCCGCCGCAGCAATCCGACCCTTGGGTGCACACGTCGCCGTTCTGCCCGCAGTACGAAGGCTGCGCGCAGACGTTGTTCTGGCAGAAGCCGGAGCAGCAATCGGTGGGGGCGGCGCAGGCGTTGCCGAGCGTCTTACAGGCAATGTTCAGCGGCGTGCACGTACCGCCGGTGCCGCACGTGCCGCTGCAGCATGCGCCGCTGCTCGTGCACGCGCCGTTGTCGCTCGTGCAGGGCGGGAGCTGACAGGCGCCGCCGGTGCACGCTCCGGAGCAGCAGTCCCCCCCGGTCTGGCATGCGAAGCCGACCTTTGCGCACAGCGGCGGCCCGCTGTCGCCGGTGCACCCGTTCCAGCAGGCGTCCGTGGTCGGTCCGCCGTCCACTGCGACGTCGGAGAGCGTGCCGTCCTGTCCACCCCCATCCGTGCCGGGGTTGTTGTCGCCGCCGCAGGCTTCACTGCCGAGAACGAGCGCCCCGGTCAAAAGTAGGATGATGGTGACGAAACGTTTCATCGCGCCTCCTGCCTGGTGCAGTGCAAGCCACCTGCCAGCGGGTCGGCCCCCGATTTCACGTCTTTTCGAGGCCGGCCTGGTCAGGCCGGCGACCAGGCGACATGTGGGCTGTGCCCCCGGTTTGCTTGGCCTCATAATGGCGCCCCTGATGGCGCAGCCGCCGAACGACGACGCCTCGCAGCTGTCGCGGCTCGGCTACGCCCAGGAGCTGCTGCGCTCGATGGGCGGGTTCTCGAACTTCGCCATCAGCTTCTCGATCATCAGCGTCCTGACCGGCGTCTTCTCGACCTACAAGATCGCCCTGCAGGGCGGCGGGCCCGCCGGCCTCGGGCTGGGCTGGCCGCTGGTGTGCGTGGGCAGCATCGTCGTGGCCGTGGCGATGGCGGAGCTCGCCAGCGCGTTCCCCACCGCCGGCGCGCTCTACCACTGGTCGGCCTTGCTCGGCGGCCCGGGCGCCGGCTGGATGGTGGCGGCGACCAATCTCGTCGGACAGGTCGCGATCGTCGCCGCGATCGACGTCGCGTGCGCCAAGTCGCTTGCCTCCACGCTCGCGCTCGGCGCGCGCTGGCAGCTCCCGATCTTCTTCGCGGTGATCGCGTCGCACGCCGCGATCAACCTGCGATCCATCCGCTGGGTCGCCGTGCTCAACGACTTCTCGGCGACCGTGCACGTCGTCGGCGTGGCGTTGCTGGTGGGTCTGCTCTGGGCCTTCGGTCGGGCGCAACCCCTGTCGTTTCTGGCCCACACGGGCTTCACCACGCGGACGGACGGGCGCTACGCCATCGGCTTCCTCAACGCGCTGACGCTCGGCATGTGGACCATGACGGGCTTCGACGCCTCGGCGCACGCCAGCGAGGAGACGCGAGACGCGGCGAGGCGCGCCCCGCGCGGCATCGTGTCGGCGGTGGCCGTGAGCGCGGTCGCGGGCTATGCGCTCGTGTGCGCGCTGACGCTATCGATCGGCGACGTGGCCGCGACGGCCCGCAGCGACGACCCCGCGCTCGAGATCCTGCGCGGCGCGCTCGGGCATCAGGCAGGACGCGTCGCGATGTTCGCCGCCATCGTGGCGATGTGGTTCTGCGGTCTGTCGTCCGTGACGAGCGCGTCGCGGACGTTCTACGCGTTCGCGCGCGACGACGGCCTGCCCTTCTCGCGCGCGATCCGCAAGGTCAGCCCGCGCTTCCACACGCCGCCGCCGGCGACCGTGCTCGCGGTCGTGCTGCCGTGCCTTCTGGTCGTCGTCGCGAGCTTCTTCTCCGACGAGATCTTCGACGCCATCTCGTCGCTCGCCACCACCGCCCTCTACGTCTCGTACGGCGCGCCGATCGCCCTCGGTATCGTCGCTCGCCACCAGGGCAGGTGGCGGCGGCGCGGCCCGTGGAACCTCGGGCGCGCCGGCGTTCCGCTCGCCTACGCGGCCGTCGCCTACTGCGCCTTTGTCCTGGTCGTCTTCGCACTGCCGCCGAACCAGGTCTACGGGATGGTGATCGGCGGCGT
>DATIQP010000433.1:0-5712 GCA_035470765.1 Polyangiaceae bacterium
GCTTCGAGCTGATCGATCTTCTGCGCCATGCGGTCGAACGTCTCGAAGGCGCTCTGATCCTTCAGGCCGCTCATCGTGTCCTGGATCGCCTTCTGCGCTTCGGCGCGCTTCTTCCGGGCGATGAGGACGTTCTTCTTGCGCTTGGCCTCTTCGATCTTGTCGTTGAGCATCCGGAGCGCCTGCTTCAGCTTCTCGACGGCGTCCTTCTGCTTCTGCCACTGGTCCTTGAACGTCTGCGCGAGAGTGTCGTGCTCTTTCTTGCGGTTGAGCGCTTCCTTCGCGAGGTCCTCGTTGCCGGCGCGCAGCGCCATCATCGCGCGGCGCTCCCACTCGGCGGAGTTGGCGAGCTCCTGCTCGGCCTGCTTGGCGAGCCGCTTCTCGTCGGCGATCGAAGCGGCGACCTGCTTCTTGGCCTCGACGAGCTGGTTGTTCATGTCCAGAACGACCTGGTTGAGCATCTTCTCCGGGTCTTCGGACTTGCTGATCAGGTCGTTGATGTTGCTCTTGATGAGAGCAGCGAGGCGGCTGAAAATTCCCATGTTCGGCTAAGCCTTCTTCGAGAGCTCGGCGAGCTCGGGGACTTGCTGCGCGACGGCCAGATCGATCTCGTCGAGCGTCGCTTCGAGCTCGTTGAAATCCAGGTTCTCGAGCTCGAGGGCCGCGCTGAGGACGATGCGATCCTCGTCGAGGCCGTAGCTCGCGTGCACGAGCCCGCGAGCGTTCAACTGGAGCAACCGCCGAAACAGGCCGGCGTTCCCGTCCCTGTCCTTGTCCTTGCGGACATCGCCGATGTGCACTCGCAGCACCACCAGGGGCGGATCGACGCGCATGGCGATGGCGGTCCCATCCCCGGAGGACGGCCGGAGCAGGTAAGTGCCCGGGGTATCGTCCACTTCCGAGAACGAGCGATTGAGCTTCGCCAGGTAGGCTTCGACGTCCTTGGCGGTTCGCATGGAGGCCAAGATAAGCGCGCGGCTGGGGTCTGGGTAGGGGCATTGCGGCGCCGATTCCCGCCCGGACGTGGTATTGTTCTTGCGGCGAGATGAGTGAGGCTCCCGGCTCCCTGCTCGGAACCATCGTCGGCGGCATCTATCGGGTGCGCCGGCTCATTGGCAGTGGTGGGATGGGAGAGGTCTACGAGGCCGAGGGCAAGGCAGGAGAGAAGGTCGCCCTCAAAGTCCTGCACGAGCGCGCAGCCAAGGATCCCGACCTCGTCGCGCGCTTCCAGCGGGAGTCGGCGATCGCCGCGCACATCAGGTCCCCGTACGTGGCCGCCATCCTGGGGGCGGGCAAGGATCGCAACGGCAGGCTCTGGATCGCCTTCGAGCGGCTGGAAGGAGAAGGGCTCGACGAGCGTTTGAGGCGAGAGCAGTACCTCTCGTTCGGCGACGTCGCCCCCATCCTCGACGACGCGCTCAAGGGCCTGCAGGCCGCGCACGCCGCCGGCGTCATCCACCGCGACATCAAGCCCGCCAACCTGTACATCGAGCGGCGCCAGCTCACCGCCAAGCAGGTCGCCGCGGGCGAGTCCGAGGAGCGCACGCGCATCCTCGACTTCGGCATCTCGAAGCTCCGGCGCAGCGCCCGCCCCAACAAGAGCGAGCCCTCGCTCACCGCGTTCGACGCCACGCTCGGCAGCTTCGCGTACATGGCGCCCGAGCAGGTGCGCGGCTCGGCGCGGGTCGACGAGCGCGCCGATCTGTACGCGCTCGGCGCCGTCGCCTTCCGCGCGCTGACCGGGCGGCTGCCGTTCGAGGGCACCAACGCGCTCACGCTCATCGCGCTGAAGCTCGACCGCGAGCCACCCTCGCTCGCGGCCACGACCGGCGACGAGTGGCCGGGCGCCATCGAGCGCTTCCTCGAGAAGATGATGGCGCGCGATCGCGACCGCCGCTTCGTCCACGCCCAAGAGGCGCTCGACGGGTGGCACAAGGTCATGGGGACGATGGGCGACGTGCCCCCCGATCGGCCGAGTCGGCTGGTCGTGCGCGAGGAATGGCCCGACGGCGACCGCACAGAGGTGACGGCGCAGACGTACTCCGACGGCACGTTCCCCGGCCGCTGATCGCTCCGGCGGCCTCCGCCGCCGCGGGGCGAGGCGCACGTGTGGCAATAGTCATGTTTTCCCGCGCGGTTTTCGTGATAGGAAAGACTCCGTGGACGCGACCGTCGTCGCCAAGGGCCGCTTCGAGGTCCGCGGCGGCAAGCTGAAGATCTCGAAGGGGTCGGGCAACAAGACCGAGCTCGAAATCGGGCCGGAGACGCTGGTCGTCGGGCGAAACGAGGCTTGCGACCTCGTCCTCGACGACAAGAAGGTCAGCGCGGTCCACATGGAGCTCGTCGCGACCGAGCGCGGCGTCCGCGTCCGCGACCTCGGCTCGCGCAACGGCACGTTCGTCGGCGATACCCGCATCGGCGAGGTCTACGTCACCAAGGCAGGCTTCATCACCTGCGGCGACTCCATCCTCGAGTTCCAGCCGTCGAACCCCGAGCAGGTCAGCGTCCCCGACGTGGCGGGGTTCGGCCCGCTCGTCGGCCAGAGCCCGCCGATGCGCGCGGTCTTCGAGCGGCTGCGCAAGGCGTCACCGACGGAGCTCACCGTCCTCATCACCGGCGAGACCGGCACCGGCAAGGAGCTCGTCGCGCAGGCGATTCACCAGGCGAGCGCGCGCGCAAACAAGCCGTTCATCGTCGTCGATTGCGGCTCGATCCCTCCGTCGCTCGCGGAGAGCGCGCTGTTCGGCCACGAGCGCGGCTCGTTCACCGGCGCGGTCGACAAGCGCATGTCGCCGTTCCTCGAGGCCGACGGCGGCACGATCTTCCTCGACGAGCTCGGAGAGCTCCCCGTCGACGTGCAGCCCAAGCTGCTGCGCGCGCTCGCCGAGCAGCGCATCAAGAGCGTCGGCTCGAACACCTACAAGCCCGTCAACGTGCGCGTCCTCGCCGCCACGCGCCGCGATCTCGTGCGCGAGGTCAACGCCGGCAATTTCCGGAGCGACCTGTATTTCCGCGTCGCGCAGCTCAAGGTCGAGCTCCCGGCGCTGCGCCAGCGCATCGAGGACATCCCCGTCCTGATCCGCCGCATGATGGCCGATATCGGCGACGCGGACGCCTACGAGCGCGTCACGCACGATTCGCTCGAGCGCCTGATGCGCCACGACTGGCCCGGCAACGTCCGCGAGCTGCGCAACGTCGTCGCCGTCGCGCTCGCCTTCGGCAAAGAAGGCCCGATCGACCTCGCCCAGCACCTGAACCCCCTCGCCTCCCCCAGCGAGACGGCGCCGGTGCGCGGCCGCACCTTCCAGGACGCCAAGCGCGACGTGCTGGCCCGCTTCGAGCGCGAGTACTTCACGGCGCTGTACGCCGAGTGCAACGGCAACGTGAGCGAGATCGGCCGGCGCGCCGCGATGGAGCGCGCCCACGTGCGCGGCTACCTGCGCCGCCACGGCATCGGCGACCCGAAGAAGTACACGGGCTCCTGAGCGAAGGAGCGACCCCTGCGGGCGGCGCGCCGGCCGGACAAAACGCTCGAGCCGATCTTGACAGCTGTTACTGTCGCATTTATTATTGTCTCATCTTCGAACGTGACGCCCTGTAGTGCGTCACTGAAAAGGGTGAGTCATGGAAATCTCGGCCCGTTCGATCTGGGAGCGCGCCGCCGGGGTGGCGAGCCTCGTGGCGACGCCCCTGGTCCCGTCCCACTACGTGGAGCTGATCGACCCGCTGCGCACGACGCACGTGCGCCACGCGCGCGTCGAGGCCGTGCGCGACGAGACGCCCGACGCGCGCACGCTGACGCTGAGGCCGGGCACCGGGTGGCGCCCGCACCGCGCCGGCCAGTTCGTGAAGGTCGGCGTGGAGGTCGACGGGCGCATCCTCGGGCGCACCTACTCGATCACCTCGGCGCCCGAGCGCGCCGACGGCCGAATCACCATCACGGTGAAGGCCCTGGTGAACGGACGCGCGTCGGTAGCGCTCGCTCGGCACTCGAGGCCCGGCGACTACCTCACGATCGGGCTGCCGCAGGGTGACTTCACGTTGCCCGAGGGCCCGCCACCGGCGCGCGTCCTGTTCGTGACGGGCGGCAGCGGCATCACCCCCGTCATGAGCATGCTCCGGTCTCTCGCCGCGCGGGGCGCGATGCCCGACGTCGTTCACGTCCACTACGTCAAGACGCCGCCGGACCTCATTTTCGGCTATGAGCTCGCGCGGCTCGCCTCCGCCGGGCAGGGCTATCGCCTCACCGTCGTGACGACTCGCAAGGGCGGTAGTCGCTTTGACCGCGCGACGCTCGACGCGATCGCCCCCGACTGGCGGTCGCGCGAGACGTGGGCCTGCGGGCCCGAGCCCCTGCTCGACGCGGTCGCCGAGCACGTCCCATCCGCCCACGTCGAGCGCTTCCGGGCGAAGCTGGGGCCCGCCCCCCACGGCGCGGCCGGCGGGCGCGTTCGCTTCGGGCGCAGCAAGAAGGAGCTCGACGCGAGCGGCGCCACCTCGCTGCTGGAGGCGGCGGAGCGCGCGGGCGTCTTCGCGCCGCATGGCTGCCGCATGGGCATCTGCCACTCGTGCGACGCGACGCTGCTCGGCGGTTGCGTGCGCGACCTGCGAAGCGGCCGGACGATCGACGAGCCCGGCGCGAGCTTCCAGCCGTGCGTGTGCGCGGCCGCGGGCGACGTCGAGATCGACCTCTGAGACAAGGAGACCAGCATGACCCTCACCCCCCAAGCGATCGACGCGTTCGGCAAAGAAGTCGACGCCATCGAGGCCGACCTCCGGTCCACGCTCGGCGCGCGCGACCGCCGCTACATCAAGCGCATGATCGCGACGCAGCGCGCGCTCGCGATCGCGGGCCGCGCGGCGATCTACGCGAGCCTGCCGCTCTTGCCGACCGGGCTGCCCTTCTTCGCCGCGCTCGGCGCGGGGTCGCTCGTCCTGGGCGTCGCGAAGATCCTCGAGAACATGGAGATCGGTCACAACGTCATCCACGGCCAGTGGGATTGGATGAACGATCCCACGATCCATTCGTCGAGCTGGGAGTGGGACAGCGTCTGCCCGGCCGATCAGTGGAAGCACTCGCACAACGTCGAGCACCACACGTGGACGAACGTGATCGGCAAGGACCGCGACGTCGGCTACCAGATCATGCGCGTCAGCCCTCGCCAGCAGTGGCGGCCCGGCTACCTCCTGCAGCCGCTCTACAACGTCGTGCTCGCAGCGTTCTTCGAGTGGGGCGTCGCCGTCCACGACATCGACGTCGAGGCGCTCCGCGCGGGGAAGCTCTCGGCCCTAGACGTGCGCCCGCTCGTGCGCGGCATCGCGCGCAAGGCGAGCCGGCAGGTCCTCAAGGACTACGTGCTCTGGCCGCTGCTCGCGGGCCCGTTCTTCTTCTGGGTGCTCGCCGCGAACGCCCTCGCGAACCTGATTCGCAACGTCTGGGCGTACGCGATCATCTTCTGCGGCCACTTCCCGGACGGCGCGCAGACCTTCACCGAGGAGGAGATCGCCGGCGAGACGCGCGGCGGCTGGTGCCTCCGCCAAGTCCTCGGATCGTGCAACATCGAGGGCGGGCCGCTCTTCCACGTCATGAGCGGGAACCTGAGCCACCAGATCGAGCACCACCTGTTCCCCGACCTGCCGAGCTGCCGCTACGCCGAGGCGGCCCCGCGGGTGAAGGCTCTGTGCGCGCGCTACGGCATACCGTACAACACGGGT
>DATIQP010000434.1:0-8714 GCA_035470765.1 Polyangiaceae bacterium
GTACCAGTCGCTCGCGAGGATGCTCGAGCCGTCGGCCTTGAAGGCGTTGATCTGGTGGTTGTCGTACGTGACGAGGATCTCGAGCTGGGCGTCGTCGTCGATGTTGCCGATGCCGACGTTCTCGCCGTAGCAGCCGTAGCCTTGGTTGCCTTCGCCGTTGAAGGTCAGATCGTCGGTCTGGTCGTAGCGGGGCCACCCTGCGCGCACCGTGCCGTTCGGCTCGAAGACGAAGACCTGCGCGCCGGTGTTGCTGATGTTGGTGGTCGTGACCACGACCTCGATCGTGCCGTCGCCGTCGAGATCGCTGGCGGCCATGCCGCGCACCTCGGGGCACTGACCGCCGCTGCAGGTCGACGCCGGCCACCCCGCCTTCACGGAGAGCGCGCCGCCCTTCCACTCGTACGCCGCGACGCTCGTGCCCTGCGTGCTGCCGTCGCTGCCGCCGACGACGACCTCCATGGTCCCGTCGCCGTCGAGATCGGCGACCACACCCGGCGCGTAGACGCGCCCGCCGGTCGCCTTGCCCGTGCTCAGCTTGTTGCCTTGCGCGTCGAAGACGAACGTCGAGTAAAAGGGCGCTACGATCTCCTTCGAGCCGTTCTTGTCGAGATCGACGACGGCCGGAGACGCATACCATGCGGTCTCCCCCGTCTTGATGTTGCGCACGAACGTCGGCTGGGTGACCGCCGCAGTGCCACCCTGAGCCTGGCACTGGGGCGTCGCTTCGACGGCGCCGTCCGGCGCGACGCTGGAGTCGCGGTTGCCGGCGTCGCCGCCGCCGCTCCCTCCGCCTCCTCCACACGCGGCGAAGGCGCCCGCGAGCATCCCGCCCGCGACGGCGAACCCCACCACCTTCATGCCCCGCATGATTCGTAAGCATACCCCACACGCCGCTCCGGTGGCGCAAGGCATTCGCTTCTCGTGACGCGCTGCGAAACTGTCGGTTGGTCGGCGGCGCATCGCGCGGGGTGATCTACAGTGGGGGCGTGACCGGCGTAACGCACCTCTTGGTTGGCAACCCCACCGCGCAGAGCGGCAAGAACCAGGCTCGCATCGAGCGAGCCCGCCATGCGTTCTCGCGCGCCGGCGTCGACTGCGACTTCCTCGCCACGGAGCCCGACGGCCGCACCATTCAAGCCGTGACCCGCGCGCTCGACGGCGGAGCGTACGAGTGCGTCGTCTACATGGGGGGCGACGGCACGTTCCGGGAAGTGGCCTCCGGCATCCTGGACTCGAAGCGCCGCGAGGAGGTCACGCTGGGCATGCTCCCGACCGGGACAGCCAACGATCAGGGCCGAAGCTTCGGGCTCGCCGCGGGTGACGACGCGCTGGACCGCAACATCGAGGTCGTCCTCGGGGGCTACGAGACGCGGCTCGACGCCGGGAGGCTCGAGGCGCCGAAGGTCGCGCCCGCGTGGTTCTTCGACTCGGCAGGGTGGGGCATCAGCGCGCGCGTGCTCCGCGAGCGCAACATCGAGCGCGAGGTCGTCTCGAAGATCCCCATCCTGCGCGAGGTGTACCGCGACCAGCTCGTCTACGCGGGCGTGCTGCTGCGGGTCTTTCTGGACTCGTACGTCGTCTCGGACAAGTTCGACGCGGAGATCGAGGCCGACGGCGAGCACGTCGAGCTGACCGGGCTGACCGATCTCATCGTCAAAGGGACGCGCGTCTACGGCGGCGCTTGGGTCTTCGATCGCCACGCCGCGCACGACGACGGCCGCTTCGAGGTGGTGCCGTTCCGCGGCAAGCGCGACTGGACGAGCAAGGCCATCGTCGACTTCGACGGCAACCCCGTCACCGAGGAGATGCTCAACGCCGTGGGCATCGAGCATTCGCGGCCGTTCTCCGCGTCGCGCATCGACATTCGCTTTCGGGTCCCGACTGGCGGGGCGCCCTTCGCCGCTCAGATCGACGGCGAGGAGCTGGCCGCGGACGAGCACGTGCGCATCGCCGTGCACCGCCAGGCGCTGCGCCTGGTCATTCCGTCGTAGCGAAGGGGAACGCGCCCGAGCCGTTGGCGGTGCTCGAGACCAAGAAGTCGTGGCCGAACGTGGCGCTCGTCCCGATCGAGCCCGTGGGGTTGGAGACCGGGATCTGGCCGTAGACGCTGCCGCCGCTCGAGGTCGCGTAGGCGAGGAAGCGGAAGCTCGCCGGGATCGCGCTCGCGCCGAGCGCGGTCCACGGGATGACCTCTTCGCGCGTCGCGTTGTTATTGTCGCAGAACTGGACGCTCGTCGTGTCGGGAGTTCCCCAGCTGCCTGCGTCGACGCTGCCGAGGCGGATCTCCTGGTAGCCCTGCTTGGCGTAGACGACGGCGTCGGCCGCGAAGGGGAGGCTGCCGTTCGTGGTGTCGTACGTCTGCCCGGTCGTGAGGCCGTTGCCGGAGAAGCCGACGTAGAGAACGGTGCCTTCGGTCACGTTCGCCGGGTCGAGGGCGACGTAGAGGTTGGTCGCGTCCCAGGTCATGTACCAAGTCTGTGTGCTGCTCGTCGTCTGGTAGTTGCTGTCGCCGTACTCGCCCGAGCCGATCGTCCCGTCGCACGTGGGCGTGTGCCACGACGAGCCGCCGTCGGCCGCGTCAGCCGCGGCGTCCGCCGATGCGTCGCTGCTCGAGGCGTCGCTGGCATCGCTGGTGGACGCGTCGCTCGCGTCGCCGGCGCCGCCGTCGCTGGCGTCGCTGGCGGACGCGTCGCTCGCGTCGCTGGTGGTCCCGTCCGAGGTCGTGTCCTTGGCCACGTCCTTGGGAGCATCGAGCGCCGTGTCCGGGCTCGAGTCATGGACGTCCGCCGTCGTCCCGTCGTGCGCGGCGTCCGCGCCCGCGTCGGTCGCGTTGCCCCCGCCGCTGCAGGCGAAGGGAGAGAGAGGGAAGAGCGCGACCAACCAGACGAGGCGTTTCATAGGCGCCTTTTACCACTTTGTTGGCCCGGGCGAGCGAGCCACGTTAGCTCCGGGGCATGACGCCCGCGCTCATCATCGGCCCGCTGCTCGTCGCGCACGCGCTGGCGTCGACCGCGGAGGCCACGCTGCCCCATCGCCACCTCCACCGAGGCTCGATCACGGTGGACGCCGTCGCTCGGCCGCGCGCCGACGGCAGCGCCACGGGGCGGCTGGAAGTGAAGATGCCCGGCGTCTCGCAGAGCATCGAGCTCCGCCCGCGCTGGATGAGCGCCCAGATGCTCGCGTCGTCCATACAGCTCGTCGACGTCGACTTCGACGGTCACCCCGACCTCGTGGTGTTGCGCGAGTTCGGCGCGAAGTCGAGCCGCACGCCCGAGCGCAGCGAGGGAGCGGTCGTAAACGAAGGCCAGAGAGCGAGCGACGTCTACCTCTTCGACCCCAGGACCCATCGCTTCAGCGACGCATCACCGCTCGCGCGCGAGCTCGGCAAGCTCCCCAACCTCGGGATCGACGCCGAGCACCACCACGTCACCTCCTACGACATGGGCCCGAACAGGCCGTCGCGCGAGGTCTACGACGTCACGGCCGGCGGCCTTCGGCTCACCGAGTCGTGCGCGTTCCTCAACGACGGCGAGGAGCACGTCGGCGTGCTCGTCCGCTCGCGGCTGGCGGGCGGAGCCATGCACTCGACGTACACCAGGCTGCGTCTCGGTCCGAGCGATCTGGCCCCCTGCGGGCCGTGAAGCTCAGGCGACGGCCGCGTCCGCGGAGGCGGCGGCCGTCTTCTTGGTGTCGGGCTTCTGACCTTCGGCCGTGGCGTTCATGTTCACGCTCACCAGGCGCGACACGCCCGACTCCTGCATCGTCACGCCGTAGAGCACGTCCACGAGCTGCATGGTGCGCTTGATGTGCGTGATGAGGATGAACTGCGAGCGGTCCGTCATCGACCGGATCATGTCGTTGTAACGAGCGACGTTCGCCTCGTCGAGCGGGGCGTCGACCTCGTCGAGGATGCAGAACGGCGACGGCTTGATCTGGAAGATGGCGAAGATGAGCGAGACGGCGGTGAGCGCCTTCTCGCCGCCGCTCATCAGCTCGATCGACGCGAGCTTCTTGCCCGGCGGCTGCGCGAGGATGTCGATGCCCGTCTCGAGCATGTCCTCCGGGTTGGTCAGCCGGAGCGACGCGCGGCCGCCACGGAACATCTTCGGGAAGATCTCCTCGAACTTCGCGTTCACCGCCGCGAACGTCTCGGCGAAGAGCTTGCGCGACTCGCGGTTCATCTGGGCGATGGCCTTGTCCAGGTCGGCGAGCGCCTTGTCGAGGTCCGCCTTCTGCTCGGAGTAGAACTTGTAGCGCTCCTCGGCTTCCTGGTGCTCGCGCATCGCGTCGAGGTTCACCGAGCCCATGCGCTCGATCAGGTTGCCGAGCTCGCCGATTCGCGCGCGCGAGTCGTCGTCCGGCGCGGGGCGCATGTGGTAGTCGCCGATGATGCGCGGCAGGTGCAGTCCGCGGAACTTCTCGGCGACCGACTCGAGCAGGTGCTCGAGCGCCATCCGCCGCGTGTGGAGCGCGCGCTCCGACTCGGCGAGGGTCTCGCGCAGCGTCTCGACCTGGGTGCGGAGATCCTTGAGGTTGGCCTCGCGCTCTCCGAGATCGGTCTTGAGCTGCTCGTAGCGGCCGCGCACCTCGGCGAGAGCCTCCTGCGCGCTCCGCATCTCGTCGAGCGACGTCCCCAGGGCCTCGCGGTGTGCGACGAGCTGCGCCGCCGTCTCGCCGTAGGCCGTCGCGATCTCGACGACCTCCGCTTCCAGGCGCGCCCTGCGTTCGGCCAGCTCGGACGCGCTGCGCTCGAGGCGAGCGAGCGTGCCGCGCACGGCCGTGAGCTTCTCGCGGACGCCCGCCAGCCGCACCTTGGCTTCGGTGACGATCGAGCGCTGCGTCTCCTTTTGCTCTCGGCGCGAGGCGCACGCCTGCTGCGCACCCGCGAGCGCCGCCTCGGCCTCGGCCAGGCGCGCGCGCTCCCCGTCGAGGACGCGCTCGGCGTTCTCGCGCTCCACGCGGCCCTCGTCGATCCAGCGGCCGAGCTCCTCCGCCTCGGAGTGGAGCACCGAGAGGCGGCGCTCGACGTTCTCGATCGAGGTGTGGACGGCGCGAAGGTCCTTCTCCGCGGTGACCAGCGCGAGCTCGTCGGCGTGGGCCTGGGTGCGGGCCTGCTCGAGCGCGGCCTGAGTCTCCGCGATGGAGCCGCGCAGGGCCTGGTGCTCCGCGAGGCGCGCCGACGCGACCGCGTCGAGCTCCCGGATGCGCTCCTCGAGCTCGCGCAGCTCGCGCTTTTCGTCGAGGCGGCCCGCCGCGACGTCGTCGCCGCTCCCGCCGACCACGCGCCCGTCCGGGAAGAACACCGAGCCGGCGAGCGTGACGATGGGTGCAGAATACAACTCATCGCGCAGCTGCAGCGCGACGGACGCGTCGCGCACGACGACCGCGTCGCCGACGAGCGTGCGCAGCAGCGGCTCGTCCTCGGGAGCGAAGCGGAGCGCGTCCACCAGGCGGCCCATCACGCCCTCGTGCTCGGGCAGGCGAGGGGAGCCGCCCGCGACGTACCGCGACCTCAAAGGGACGATCGCCGCGCGGCCCGAAGAGGACTCCGCGAGGCGGTCGAGCAGCGCCATTCCCTGCGCCACGTCGGAGACGACCACGTCCTGCAGGCGGTCGCCGAGCAGGCCCGCCAGAGCGTGCGTCAGCTCGGCCGGCGCCTCGATGCGATCGCCGACGAGGCCGAGCACGGCGTCGTCGCCCATCGTCACGAGCGCGCGCGTCCCCGCGCCGACACCCTCGAGGCGAGAGTGCATCTCGGACAGGGCCTCGTGGCGCGACCGCGCTCGCGACAGGTCCGCCCGGGCGGCCTCCAGCGCGCGCTCGCTCTGCACGATGCTCGTGCGCAGCTCCGCGAGACGAGCCTCGGCGCGAGCCTGCTCCTCGGCGCTGATCACCTTGCCGTCGCGCAGCTGCTGCAAGCGCGTCTCGAGGCCGCGCAGCTTGCCCTGGTGCTCGGCGAGGGCTCCGTCCAGGTCTTCGCGCTCGAAGTGCACCTTCTCGAGGCGCGACCTCATCTCCGCGTCGCGGCGCTCGTGGCCGGCGAGCGTCGCCTCTGCGCTCGCGATCGCCGTCTGCGCGGCCGACGCGTTCTTCTGGTGCTCGGCGGCGAGGGCCTCGGCGGCCGCCAGCTCGCTCGACGCCTCGGCGAAGCGCGCCTCCTCGGCGTCGGCCTGGGCGGCCTTGAGCTCGTCGTCGTGCGAGAGCTGCTCGGCCTCGTCCGCGAAGAGCACGCGCTCGCGCTCCAGCTCCGCGTGCTGGGCCTCGATCTGGTGCGACTCGCCCTCGGCCTGCTGCTCGCGCGTCTTGAGCGTCTCGAGGCGGTCCTTGCCGCGCGCGATGGCGGCCTCCTCGGCGCGCACCTGGTTCTCGGCGCCGAACGCACGCGTCTGCGCCGCATCGACCTCTTCCTCCGCGGCGAACGCCTCGAGCCGCGCGGTCTCGAGCTCGGCGTCGCGGGCCGCGAGCTCGGAGCGAGCCTCGTCGGCCTGCAGGGTGCGCTGTTCGACCTCTTCGCCGTGGAGCTTGGTCCACCCGACGAGCTCGAGGTAGCGGTGCGACGCGTCGTGGAGCTGCAGGTCCTCGAGCTCGCGGCGGTACGCCATGTAGCGCTCCGCCTTCGCCGCCTGGCGCTTGAGCGAGCCCAGGTTGCGCTCGATCTCGGCGACGATGTCGCCCACTCGCAGCAGGTTCTGCTGCGTGAGCTCCATCTTCCGCTCCGCCGCCTTCTTGCGCGACTTGTACTTCGTGATGCCGGCAGCCTCCTCGATGAGCATGCGGCGATCTTCGGGCTTCGCGCTGACGATGAGGCCGATGCGGCCCTGCTCGACGATCGAGTAGGCCTTGGTGCCGACGCCGGTGCCGAGGAACAGATCGGTGATGTCCTTCAGCCGGACCTGGGTCTTGTTGATCAGGTACTCGCTGTCGCCCGTGCGGTGCAGCCGGCGCGTGACCGCGATCTCGGCGTAATCCTTGTACTCGAGCGGGACGTCAGCCGGGGTGTCGTTCTCGAAGGTGAGCGTCACCTCGGCGAGCTCGCACGGCGCGCGCGAGTCGGAGCCGCCGAAGAGCACGTCCTCCATGCTGCGCCCGCGCAGGTGCTTGGCGCTTTGCTCGCCCATGGACCAGCGGATCGCGTCGACGATGTTCGATTTGCCGCAGCCGTTGGGCCCCACGATGCCGAGCACGTCGTGGTCGAAGTGAACCACCGTGCGGTCCACGAACGACTTGAACCCGATCATCTCGAGCTTCTTGATCTTCATCTGTTACCTGATTCGCGGCTTTGCGCCGCGAGGGGTGGCACACTCCGAAGCCCGGTGGGCTCCCAACCTAGCGGGCCTCGGCGCAACAGCCCGCATTTTCTACACAGTTTTTCCAGAGACCGTCGACGTATGGGCAACGTATGGTCACTTCACATAGCGTCACTGTCCACTTGCACAGGTACGCCGTTTGATAGGGCCCGGCAAGCGAAAAACGCGTGGAAAATGCAAGGAATCGGGTGTTCGGGGGCACTTGACAGGCGGCCAGTGCCGCACCAAGTGGTTGATCGTTAGGTTGGGTCTGACCTATTAGCCGTTGTCCTCAATGCCGACGTACGAATACGTGTGCAAATCCTGTGGGTACGGGTGGGAAGCCCAGCAGCGCATCAGCGAGGCGGCCCTGACCGAGTGCCCGAAGTGCCAGAAGGCCACGGCGCAGCGCCAGATCAGCGGTGGCAACTTCATCCTCAAGGGCGGAGGCTGGTACGCCGACCTCTACTCGTCCTCGCCGAAGAAGAGCGAGAGCGGTAGCTCGCCGACCACGACCGACAAACCCAAGACCGAACCGCCGAAGGCCGCGAGCTCGCCACCCCCGAGCACGGGCACGAAAGAGCCGTCGAAGACCTGAGTCTCGTCGGCTCGGCTATCCGAACACGAGCCGCTTGGCGTCCGCGGCGGTGACGCCGAGCTCGCGGCCGAGGCGTTCGAAGACCAGCACCATCAGTCGGCCGCGCGGCGGCTTGGCGATGCGCGCGACGTCGCCACGCCACTCCGCGGCTTCGCCGGGCCAGCCGCCGTCCATTCCGTCCCGCAGGCTGCGCTTGACGTAGAGCACCCCGCGGGCGAGCTCGTGGAAGCGGTGCATCGCACCCACCCAGCTGGGGGCGGGCTGGAGGGCTCCTTCCTCGACGCGGCCCAAGAGCGCGACGCGCGCGTCGATCTCGTGCCCCGGCAGCGCGTCGATCTCCCGCAGCGCGCCGGGCCAGCGCGCGGCGAGCTTCGCCAGCCGCGGGCGCGGGTCGTGGGGCAATCCGCTCGCCGAGAGCAGGCGCAATGCTCGCATCTCTTCGTATTTACCGCGTAGCTCGCGAGCCGCCTCACGCATGAGATGATCGTGCACGCTAGCCGGGGCGTCCGCAACGTGTGCTATTTCTCGTTGCGATGAGCGACCACAAACGGGAAGTGGAGGAGCTCCGCGTGGAGCTCGGGCGCATCGACGGACAGATCCTCGCCGCGCTGGAGAAGCGCGCGAAGACGTCGCGCCGGATCGGCGAGCTGCGCCACGGCCACCCGGCGCAGCTGCCGCTCACCGACCGTGCGCAGATCGCGACGGTGCTGGCGCGCGCGAGCGGCGAGATGCCGGTGGAGGATCTGCGCGTGATCTTCGCTCAGGTCTACGCGAGCTGCCTCGCCCTCGAGGTGCCGGTGAAGGTCGCCTACCTCGCGCCGGAGGGCGGG
>DATIQP010000435.1:0-7770 GCA_035470765.1 Polyangiaceae bacterium
CGACCAACCCGACCTGCTCGACCTCGCCGGACGCGAAAAGGACGAGGTCGATCCCGAGCTGCTGGGCTTGCCGGATCCTCCGCGGCGCGAGCGACGGACGACGCTGCTGATCATGGCCGTGGCGGCGCTGGCCTCGGCGGCGATGGCCTTCTCGCTCACGCGCGACGCGGCGTACTCGCTGGGGTCGCCGAGCGCGGTCGACCTGGGCGACCTGGCGACGACGCCGAGCGCGGCGTTCGTCGGCAATGGCTTCGTGCAGGGGCACGGCCGCCTCGGCGGCGCGGGCGCGCTCCGCTACGAGCGGCCGTTCGAGAGCGACTCGTATCGCATCGCGCCGGTCGCCGGTCGCAGCGACGTCTGGGTCGAGGTGCGTGTTCCGGCCGGCGAGGAGTCGAACCGCTACGTGCCGAAGACGGAGTTCTCCGGCCGGATGATCCGCTTCGCCGAAGCGGGCCTCCGCCATCGCGGCCTGCGCGGCGCGATCGAGGACCGCACCGGCCAGAAGGTGCCCGACGGCGCCTACCTCATCGTGGACGGGCAGTCGCCCGCCGGCTCGCGCGCGTTCGCGCTGCTCTGGGCGATGTTCGTCGGCTTCGCCGTGTGGAACGCGGTGACCATCGCGAGGCTACTACGTAAGGTGAAGTAGAGCTGCGCAAGCCGTTCATCCAGATGAACGCATTGCGTTTCTAGCCGCCTGGCGCCGCGAAAATAGGCTCACTGCGGAGGCACGTGAGTTGCTTTGCCGAGTCGGGCGCACCTGCGCGCTCCCGAGGAGGCATCATGGCCGCGGAAAAGGGCTGGCTTGGCGAGGAGCTCGCCCGTCGGGGTGTGAGCCGCCGGGACTTCGTTCGGTTTTGCGCCGGCGTCGCCGCGTACTTCGCCCTGCCGAAGGAGGCCGCGGCCGAGATGGCC
Organism: Polyangiaceae bacterium; assembly: GCA_035470765.1. Taxonomy (GTDB): domain Bacteria; phylum Myxococcota_A; class Polyangia; order Polyangiales; family Polyangiaceae; genus DASXHD01. The sequence continues at coordinate 913 of DATIQP010000435.1, forward strand.
GAGGCCGTCGAGAAGTCGCTCAAGCCGTCGCTCGTGTGGCTGGAGTTCCAGGACTGCGCGGGCAACACCGAGTCGCTGCTGCGCGCGTCCCGGCCGACCGTCGCCGAGGTGATCCTCGACTCGATCAGCCTCGACTACCACGAGACGATCATGGCCGCGGCGGGCAAGCAGGCCGAAGACGCGCTCCACAAGACGATGCGCGACCAGTCGGACAAGTACCTCGTCGTCATCGAGGGCTCGATCCCGACCGGCGCGAACGGCGCGTACTGCACCATCGGCGGCAAGAGCGCCCTGCAGATGGCGCGCGAGGCCTGCGAGCACGCGGCGGGCGTGATCGCCGTCGGCACGTGCGCGGCGTTCGGCGGCATCCCCGCGGCGGCGCCCAACCCGACGAGCGCGCTCGGCGTCGCGGACGCGGTGCCCGGCATCAGGAACCTGGTCAACATGCCGGCCTGCCCCGCGAACGTCGAGAACCTCACGGCGCTCATCGTCTACTTCCTCACCTACAAGCGCTGGCCGCCGATGGACTCCAAGCATCGGCCGCTCTTCGCGTACGGCAAGACCATCCACGACAACTGCGAGCGGCGCGCCCACTTCGACGCCGGGCAGTACGTCGAGGCGTGGGGTGACGAGGCGCACCGCAACGGCGAGTGCCTCTTCAAGATGGGCTGCAAAGGTCCGGCGACCTACCAGAACTGCCCCGTCGTGCGCTGGAACGAAGGCACGAACTGGCCCATCGGCTGCGGCCACCCGTGCATCGGGTGCGCGGAGCCGAACTTCTGGGACGCCATGACGCCGTTCTACCGGCACCTCTCCGGCGTGCCCGGCTTCGGCATCATGTCGGACGTCGACAAGGTCGGCGTGGCGGCGGTGGCGGGCGTTGGCGCGGCGTTCGCGGCGCACGGCCTCGTGCAGATCGGCATCCGCAGGCGCGCGGCCAGCGCCGAGAAGAAGGCGGAGGAGACGAAGAAGGCGGAGCCCGCGGCGAAGGAGGACAAGTCGTGAGCCACGTCGTCGTCGATCCCGTCACGCGCATCGAGGGCCACCTCCGCATCGAAGCCGAAGTGGACGGCGGCGCCGTCAAGGACGCGTGGTCGTCCTCGACGATGTTCCGCGGCATCGAGCTGATCCTGCAGGGCCGCGACCCGCGCGACGCCTGGGTCTTCACGCAGCGCATCTGCGGCGTCTGCACGACCGTGCACGCCATCGCCTCGGTGCGCGCCGTCGAGAACGCGATCGGCGCCAAGCCGCCGCCGAACGCGCGCCTGCTGCGCAACCTCATCATGAGCGCGCAGATGGTCCAGGACCACGTCGTGCACTTCTACCACCTGCACGCCCTCGACTGGGTCGACGTCGTCTCCGCGCTCTCGGCGGACCCGGCCAAGACGAGCGCGCTCGCCGAGTCGATCAGCGACTGGCCGCTCTCGAGCACCAAGTACTTCGCCGGCGTGCGGGACCGGGTCAAGGCGTTCGTCGACCGCGGTCAGCTCGGACCGTTCGCGAACGCCTACTGGGGCCACAGCGCCTACAAGCTCCCGCCCGAGGCGAACCTGCTTGCCGTCGCGCACTACCTCGAGGCGCTCGACTGGCAGCGCGAGTTCATTCGCCTGCACGCGGTGCTCGGCGGCAAGAACCCCCACCTCCAGAGCTTCCTCGTCGGCGGCATGGCGACGCCGATCGACCCGGACAAGCAGGCGTCGCTCAACATGGGGACGATCGCTCAGCTCAAGGAGCTCATCGCGAAGGCGCACGACTTCGTCGCGCGCGTCTACATCCCCGACGTGCTCGCGGTGGCCTCGTTCTACAAGGACTGGGCCGGCTACGGCGCGGGCGTCGGCAACTTCCTCGTCTACGGCGAGTACCCCGACGACGACGGGCCGCAGCCGCAGCTCTTTCTGCCGAGCGGCGTCATCTGGAACAAGGACCTCGGCAAGGTCGACGCGTTCGACCCGAACAAGATCACCGAGTACGTCACCCACTCCTGGTACGAGTACACCGGCGGCAACGACAAAGCGCTGCACCCGTCGAAGGGCGAGACGAGCCCGAAGTACACCGGGCCCGAACCGCCGTACGAGCGGCTCGACACCAGCGCGAAGTACAGCTGGCTCAAGTCGCCGCGCTACGACGGTAAGCCGATGGAGGTCGGGCCGCTCGCGCGCATGCTCGTCGCGTACGGGCGTGGACAGCCGCGCGTGAAGGCGCTCGTGGGCGACGTGCTCGGCAAGCTCGGCGTCGGGCCCGAGGCACTCTTCTCGACGCTCGGCCGCATCGCGGCGCGCGCGATCGAGACGCTCGTGCTCGTCGAGAAGATGGGCAGCTGGGTCGACGGCCTCGCCGAGAACATGGGGCGCCACGATCTGCGCATCGCCGACAACGACAAGTGGGACCCGTCGACGTGGCCGAAGGACTGCACGGGGGCCGGCTTCCACGAGGCGCCGCGCGGTGCGCTGGGCCACTGGGTGCACATCAAGGACGGCGCCATCGCCAACTACCAGTGCATCGTGCCGAGCACGTGGAACGCCGGCCCGCGCGACGCGGGAGGCGCCCGCGGCCCCTACGAGGAGGCGCTGCTCGGCACGCCGGTGCAGAACGTCGACCAGCCGCTCGAGATCCTCCGCACCGTGCACTCCTTCGACCCGTGCATGGCGTGCGGCGTGCACGTCGTCGACGCCGAGCGCCACGAGATCGTGCGCGTGAGGGCCGTATGACCCCCGTGGCCCACACCGGCGAGGGCGAGATCGTGCGGGTGCGCGTGTGGGATCTCGTCGTCCGTTCGACCCACTGGCTGATCGCGCTCTCCCTCGCCGTGCTCGCCGTCACGGGCTTCGAGATCGGCAACCCGGTGCTCATCTCGCCCGGCCCCGCGGAGGACCGCTTCGTCATGGGCATGGTGCGGGCGGTGCACTTCTACACCGCGATCGTCTTCACGCTCGCGGTGCTCTCGCGCATCGCGTGGATGTTCGTCGGCAAGGGGCACGCGAGCTGGCGCGAGTACGTCCCCGTGGAGGCCGACCGGCGGGCGGGGTTCTGGCCGATGCTTGCGTTCTACATGTTCTTGCGCAAGCGGCCCATCCCGGTCGTCGGCCACAACCCGCTCGCGGCCGCCGCGTACGCGCTCGTCTTCGGGCTCTACGTGGTGATGATCGTCACCGGCCTGGGAATGTACGCAATCGACGCCGACCCCTCGTCGCCCGTCGCCTGGACCAAGGCGCTCTTGCCCATCTTCGGTGGCGTCACGGGAGCGCGGTGGGTCCACCACGTCGCCATGTGGCTGCTGCTCGGCTTCTTCGTCCACCACTTGTACAGCGCGGTGCTCACGTCCGTGGTCGAGCGCAACGGGACGATGGAGTCGATCTTCACGGGCTCCAAATGGGTCCCGCGCGCGCTCGCGGACGAGGACGCGGCTCGAGGCGAAGCGAAGCGAGCGGCGAAGTGATGGACGCCGCCTCGCTGCTCGTCCTCGGCCTCGGGAACCCGCTCTGCGGGGACGACGGCGCGGGCGTCGCGGCGGTGTCGCGCCTCCGGGAGCGGTACCTGCCTCCTCCCGGCGTCCTCGTGCTCGACGGCGGCACCCTCGGACTGTCGCTGCTGCCCTACCTGCGCGAGGCGCGGGCGGTCATCCTGGTCGATGCGGTCGCCGCCCAGGAGCCGGCGGGGACGCTCGTGCGCTTGCAGGGCGACGACGTGGCCCGAGCGGCGGCTCACCGGCTGTCGGTCCACCAGATTGGCGTCGCGGATCTGCTCGACGGAGCGCGGCTGCTCGGCGGCTACCCCGAGGTGCTCGTGCTCGTCGGCGTCGTGCCGGCTCACACGGAGCTCTCGATCGAGCGATCGCCGGCGGTCCAGGCGCGAGTCGACGATCTCGTGCAGGCGGTCGTCGACGAGGCCGGGAGGATGGGCCACGTCTTCGAACGCAGGGAAGCCGTTGAGGAAGCCGCTCATGATCGCGTCCTCGGGTTGTAGGAGCGCGGAGGGGGCATGACGATCGGTCGCCACATCGAGATCCGCGGCGTCGTGCAGGGCGTCGGGTTCCGCCCGTGGGTGTACAAGCTCGCGCGCACGGCTGGGCTCACGGGGTCGGTGAGCAACGACGCGGCCGGCGTCGTCATCGACGCGTTCGCCGCGACGGACCACGAGCTCGACGCGTTCCTCGACCGGCTGCGCGCCGAGCTCCCGCCCGCGGCGCGCATCGAGCGGCTCTCGTGGGCCGCGCTCGCGGTCGCCCAGTCCCCGCGCTCGTTCGAGATCGCTCCGAGCCGCGCCGAGGGTGAGCGGCGGCCGTCGATCCCGGCGGACCTCGCCACCTGCGAAGCCTGCGCGCGCGAGATCGCCGATCCGCGCGACCGCCGCTACCGCTACGCGTTCACGAGCTGCACGCACTGCGGCCCGCGATTCACGATCGCTCTCGACGTGCCGTACGACCGCGCGACGACGACGATGGCGACGTTCCCCATGTGCCCGGAGTGCCAGCGCGAGTACGACGATCCGGACGATCGGCGCTTCCACGCGCAGCCGAACGCCTGCCCGCGGTGCGGGCCGACGCTGCGGCTGGTCTCGAACGGAGACGGAGTCGAAGTCGGAGACGGGGACGGGGATGCGATCCGTCGAGCCATGCGGTTGTTGATCCGTGGGAAGATCGTGGCGATCAAGGGGCTCGGCGGGTGGCACCTGGCGTGCGACGCGACCAACGCGGAGAGCGTCGCCGAGCTGCGGCGGCGCAAGCACCGCGACGAGAAGCCGTTCGCCGTGATGGTGAAGGACCTGGCGGCCGCCGAGCGACTCGTCCGGATGGGGGCCGCCGAACGTGATCTGCTCGCGGGTCCCGCCCATCCGATCGTCATCATGCCGCGTCGCGAGGGAGTGGGCGAGGTCGCGCTCGAAGTGGCGCCTCAGAGCGGGACGATCGGGCTGATGCTGCCCTACACGCCGCTGCACCACGTCCTGATGGGCGACGTCGGCCGGCCGCTCGTCATGACGTCGGGCAACCTCGACAGCGAGCCGATCGCGTGCGACGACGACGACGCCTTCGAGCGGCTCGCGCTCATCGCCGACGCCTTCCTGGTCCACGATCGCGTCATCGCCAGCCGCGCCGACGACTCGGTGGCGGTGGTGGCCATGGGCCGGCCGATCGTCACCCGTCGCTCGCGCGGCTTCGTGCCGGGCCGCATCGCCCTCGCTCGGCCGCTCGCCCGGCCCTCGCTCGCGTGCGGCGCACACCTCAAGAACGCGTTCTGCCTCGGCGCAGGCGACGGCGCGTACCTGGGACCGCACATCGGCGATCTGGACAACGTGGCGGCGTACGAGGGCTACGAGAAGGCGATCGAGCGGCTGGAGGGCTTCCTGCGGATCCGCCCGGAGGTCATCGCCCACGACCTGCACCCCGACTATCTCTCGACGCGCTACGCGCTCGGGCGACCGGACGTGACGCGGGTGGCGGTGCAGCATCACCACGCGCACGTCGCGAGCGCGCTCACCGAGCACGGCCTCGAGGGGCCGGTCATCGGCGTGGCGTTCGACGGCACCGGGTTCGGCACCGACGGCACCTCCTGGGGAGGCGAGATCCTGGTCGCCGATGTCGCCGGCTTCGAGCGCGTCGCGTCGCTGCGTCCGGTGCGACTCGCCGGCGGAGACCGCGCCATCGAGCAACCCTGGCGGACGGCGCTCGCGCTCCTCGACGATGCGTTCGACGGTGATTCGCCGATCGATCGGCTCTCGCTCTTCGACCACGTGCCGAGGAGCGAGATCATCGCCGTGCGTCGCATGATCGCCGCGGAGGTCCACGCTCCGCTCGCGAGCGGGGCGGGCCGCTACTTCGACGCCTTCGGCGCCATCGGCCTTGCCCGGCCGCGCGTGAGCTTCGAAGGGCAGCTCGCGATGGCGTGGGAGCAGGCCGCCGATCCGAGCGAGACGCGGCCGTACCCCTACGCCATCCAGAGCGCGGAGACGCTGCGGCGGGTGGACCTGCGACCCACGGTGCGGGCGGCCATCGACGAGCTCCTGTCGGGCCGGCCCATCGGCACGCTCGCCGCGCGCTTCCACGAAACGCTCGTCGCGGCGACCGCCGACGTCGTTCGCGCCGTCGGGCGCTCCCACGGCACGATGCCCGTCGTGCTCACGGGAGGGTGCTTCCAGAACGTGCGGCTAGCCTTCGGGCTGGCGCGGTCGCTCGCGAGCGACTTCGCCGTCTACGTCCACGGCCAGGTCCCGCCAGGCGACGGCGGCATCGCGCTCGGCCAGCTCGTCGTCGCGGACGCACGCGTTCGCAGCAGAGGAGGTGTCGCGTGTGTCTAGGCGTTCCCGGCAAGGTGATCGAGGTCGACGGCCTCGTCGCGCAGGTCGATTTCTGGGGCGTGCGCAAGCAGGTGCGCCTCGACGTGGTCGACGAGCCCGTCGCGGTGGGGGACTACGTCCTCAACCACGTCGGCTATGCGATCCGCCGCATCCCGGCCGAGCAGGTCGAGGCCACGCTCTCGCTCTACGAAGAGCTCCTCCGCGCCGCACCCGCCGAGGGCGACCTCATGGCCGCCGACGTGCGCGGTGAGATCAGCGCCGCGCGCCCCAAGGAGAGGCCATGACGAATCCGAACGCGTTCGAGGCGCTGCGCGATCCCGCCCGCGCGCGCATGCTCGCCGACGCGCTCGCGCGGATCACCTCGAGGATCGGGCGCGACCCAGTCTCGGTCATGCACGTGTGCGGCAGCCACGAGCAGGCCATCGCCCGCTACGGCCTGCGCGCGACCTTCCCCGAGGCGCTCGAGGTGATCATGGGCCCGGGCTGTCCGGTGTGCATCACCGACATGCCCGAGGTCGACGAGGCCGTCGTCCTCGCTCAGCAGGGCGTGCGCATCGCGACCTACGG
>DATIQP010000436.1:0-20928 GCA_035470765.1 Polyangiaceae bacterium
CCGCGATGACCTCGCGGACGCCGGGGGGGATGGGGGAGAGCGCGCAGGAAGACAAATCACGGCAAGAGCGCGGCGGCGAGGGTGTCCGCGAGCCACTTTTCGTAGCGCTCTTCGGACCAACCGCCGTGCGCGAGAAGGAGCTGGCGCACCTCCGCGCTCGAGAGCACCCAAATCGTGCGCGCTGCTTCTTCGATGCCGACGCCTTCGCGCAGCGGTCCGCGATCGGCGATCGATTTGGCGAGCGCTTCCATGTTCGCCAGGCGATTGCGCTGCATGCGTGCGAAGAGCTCGGCGAGCTCTGGCTCGGTGCGTGCCGCGCTCTTGATCATCTCGTGCACCGGTGTCATGCGCGCGAGGATCTGCCGCATGTGGCGCGCGTACATCGCGAGCGCGCGCTTGCGATCGGGATCGGCCATCGCTTGCTGCGCGCTTTGCGTTTGCAAGATCGGGGGACCACCCGGCTCGCCCGAGACCAATCGATCGATGAGCTTGGAGAGGATGGCGCGCTTCGATCCGAACGCTGCGTAGAGCGTCGGCACCGCGACCTCTGCGCCCTTCGCGATCTCGTCCATCGTCGTCTCGACGTAGCCCCGCTCTGCAAAGAGAGCGCGCGCGACCTCGAGCATGCGCTCTTGGCTCTCCCGCGCGCGCTGGCGCCGTCCGGACGCGTCGTAGGGGCGGGGTTTGGATCGCTTGCGCATTCGATATGGCCGACCTATATTCGATCTAGTTCAACTCTAGCCAAATGGGGCGCGCCGTGCAATACACCGCCAAAAACGCAGATGAGCTCCCTGAAACCGTGCGTCCGCACCCGCGTCCCTCCGCGTGGGTATGGGTGCCGCCTCCCCTGCTCTTCGTGCTGCCGATCGTGCTCGGGGCGCGCCTCGAGCACCTCATCTCACTCCCCCTGCCGGGTCGGGCCGTGGGCATCGTCATCCTCGGCCTGGCGCTCTTCTTCATCCCGACCGCTCCCATTCTCTTCGCCATCCACAAGACCACGATCGTGCCGCACGGAAAAGCGCGCACGCTCATCGAGCGCGGTCCCTATCGCATCTCGCGAAACCCGATGTACGTCGGGCTGGTGCTCATCTACCTGGGCGTCACCTTTCTCCTCGGCACCGCGTGGCCGCTGCTATTTCTCGCGTTTCCGGTTTGGGTAACGCACGCGAAGACCATCCCCTACGAAGAGCAGATGCTCGAGCGCGCGTTCGGCGACGAGTATCGGGGCTACAAAGAGCGCGTTCGGCGCTGGCTCTAGCGACGAGCGTGCGCTCGCGCCCACGCAAGCAGCGCAGTGATCTCCAACCCCCTCGGACCACGCATGGGGTGGGTCTGCGGTTGCTCGTTCCGCCGGCGTCGATGGACGCCTCACCAGGCCCCCCTCCAAGCAAGTATGAGGTGAGCCTACGGCACCACTTTCATGGGCCGCATCATCTCGTTGTCCTCGTGGTCGATGATATGGCAGTGCCACACGTACCCGGCGCCGGCGGTCGGGTCGAATGGGAAGGTGTTCATCCCAGCGCTGACCTCATTGGTGGGGACATACGTCGGCGCCCAGCGCACCAGGATCCGCGTCACCTCGCCCGGATTGGCCCGGATGGTGTCCTTCCAGCCGTTCTCGGTGGGATCCGGCGGCGTCGGTGCTCGCTGCAGGAAGGGCCCGATGGCCGGGTTGCCCCCCACCGCGCCGTCGGCGTTCGGCGTTCCATAGTCCAGGGGTGGACCGGAGCCCGGCGAGATCGCACCGCCGAACGCAGCTGCGTAGGCCTTCAGATATTTGTTCGACTGGATGGGCTGCCGGTCGAGCACCTGCATGTGCACCAAGTGCAGATGGATCGGGTGCGTGTCGGCCGTGAGGTTGATGATCTCCCACTGCTCGGTCGCGCCGACCCGCGGGCGCTCCGTCACCTCCGATTTGAAGTCCCGGTTGTTGAGCAGGATCTGCAGCGGTCCGCCCGGACCCATCACCTCGTTCAGGGTGAGCTGTCGCTTCACGACCGGGTTCGCGAGTCGCACGATCGGGTTGTTCTGGCGCAGGTTGGCCGGCACGGTGCTGGGGTCCGTCCCGGTCGCCGCGACGACGCGGAACTGCATGATCTGACCGACGGTGCGCGGATCGGGGGGCGCGCCGGCCGGGGACGGCGCCTTGGCGCTGTTCGTGAGGATCATCCGGGTGCCGGGCCGCAGCCCGGCGAAGTCCACCACGACGTGGACGCGTTCGCCCGGCGCCAGCACGATGTGTCCGACCTGGGCAGGTGCATCGTTGTAGGCGCCGTCGGCGCCGATCACCGTAAATGGCGTCTTGTTGTCGAACGCGAGATCATAGAACCGGGCATTCGATCCGTTCAGGAAGCGAAATCGGTATTTGCGCGGCTCCACGTCGAGAAATGGCCACGATTTGCCATTGACGACGATGACGTTGCCGAAGAATTCTGGAATCCAGAATGGATGCACCGTGGGATTGATTCCCGCTGACGGAAACATCAGCTGGCCGTTGACGTCGAACATGCGGTCCTGGATCACGATCTCGCGCTCGAACGGCCCATTGCTGCTCGGGAAATCGGTGCCGTCTCCGGGAAGCGTGCCCGGCTCGTTGCACGGATCGCGCAGGATGTAGAAGCCGGCGAGCCCCGCATACACGTTCAGCCGGGTGATGCCGAGAGCGTGGTCGTGGTACCAGAGGGTGCCCGCCTCCTGGCTGTTGTTGTAGTTGTATTGGTTGGAGACGAAGCTCGGGCCGGTGGACGCAAGGCCCGGCGTGAACCACGAATTCGGCCCTCCGTCGAACGCAGCCGGAACTTCGCCGTCGTGAAGGTGCGTCACGACGGGCACCGGGCCCGAATACGGCTCATTGCACGCCGGATTGGTGGCGTCGGGGCAACCCGGGCGAGGGTCGGCCCACGCCAAGGTTTGATCGATCTTGAGCACGCCCCGCAGGACCGGACTGACGAGGTCGTTCACGTACGTCACCGTCACCGGGGTTCCCCTCTTGGCCTCGATGGTCGGGCCCGGATAGCTTTCGTTGTATCCCCAGACCCGCGTTTTCGAGAACTGGACCCCGGCGGTGCTCGTCGCGGGCAGCACTTGTTGCTCGAACTCCTTCACGGTCAGCGTGATCGGTACGGGCGTGGTCGGCTTGCATCCGTCGCCGGAACCGGTCGCGTCGATCCGAGCAGGCAGCGGGAGCGGATCCACGTATTTCGGGATGGTGTTGGGATCCAGCGCCTGTTGCACCTTCGCGGTGGCGGAGATGACACCCAGCGGCACTCCCTCCGGCGCAGAACCGCTGCACGACGACGCGACGACCACGAGCGCGACCATGGGACCAGCGTGGCGGTACATGCGCACCGCAAGTGCATCAGCGGTGCCAGTCCCCGCTTCCAGCCCCGATAACGCCATTGCCTGCGCTTTCCATGGGGCTTGAATGACGGGCTTCCGTGGCAGGCGTCGCTTGAGGCGCTCGGGTTGCGGGTTGCTGCGGGTGACTCGCCCCGCGCTCGAACTTGACAGGCCGCCTCGACTGGCTAGGCTGTTGATTGAACGTTCATTCAATAAAAGATCGTCGCAACGGTCAGGAGGCGCAAGACATGAAGACCGCTCTCAAGTTCGTCGCCCTCGTCGCGACGGCTCACGCCGTCACCTATCTGATCTCCGGCATCGTCGGCCAGAGGCTTCTTGGCCTGCACGACTTCTACCCGCCGTCCCAGCACGCGCTCAGCTACCTGCGCGATCCCCTGAGCGCGCACGTCCAGACGTGGGTCTGGCCGGCCCAGCTCACCCGTGGCGTCCTCTTCGGGTTGGTCCTGCTTCCCTTCCGGTCGAGGATCGGCGCCCTCGGGCAGCTTCGCGGCGGGTTGGCGGTGACGTCCCTCCTGTTCGTCGTCTCGTACCTGGCGGCCGCGGGCGGGCTCATCGAGCACCTGGTCTTCTTCAGCGAATACCCGTTCAGGTTCGCCGCCCTGACGGCGGTGGAGATCGTGCTGCACACGGCCATGCTCGGGCAGTGGATCGCCTGGCGCGAGGCCAAGTCGCTGTCGCGTGGGGCGGAGCCGCGTCTCGCAGTACGCTCCACGTGACGGCTCGCGGTCTCTTCCGCGACCCGCGTGCGCCGCCTGGCGCCAGAAAGGCAACATGTCGCCCCGAGGCGAAGAGGACAACCGGAGGATTCGAGAGCAGCAGCGCCAGAGGATTGCGGCCGCCGCGACCCGCGTCTTCGCGCGCAGGGGCTTCGCCGCAGCGCGCATCAGCGACATCGCCCAGGCCGCGAAGGTGAGCCAGGGGCTCGTCCACCACTACTTCGAGAGCAAGGACGCACTCTTCTCCGAGCTGGTTCGCGAGGTGATGGCCTCGGCCACCAAGGTGCCGGAGCTTGCCGCGCAGCAGCCCGGCACTGCGATGGCCCGCCTGCGCTGGTACGTCCAGGTGGTGCTCGCGGGCATGGCCAGCCGGCCCGAGGCGGTGATGCTCGCTTGGCAGGCTCAGGGGGGAGCCGAGGCGGTGCCGGCCGAGGTCGTGCGTGGGGTCCACAAGAGCGGCAAGGCGGCGTTGCGACGAGTGACGGAGCTCGTCGCCGCCGCCCAGGCTTCCGGCGAGGCGCGGGAGGGGAACCCGGAGGCCCTCGCCGCTCACCTCGTCGCGTTCCTGCAGGGGCTGGCCCTCCAGGCGGCCTTCGGCCCCGTCCCCAATGGGTTCCCCGATGTCGAGCTGGTGATGACGGTGATCGGTCGCCAAGCGAAACCCAGCCCGAGGAATCCCTGAATTGCTCGCCGGCGGGTGGTGCGCAACGAAGCCCTCGTCACCTCCGAAGCCCCGGGGCGATCATCTCCGTCATCCGTGCCGGCTCGGCGATCTCCTGCGCGCTCATCCACGCATCCGCCGCCGCGATCTTCTGCTTTCCCTCGTCCCCGCCGCGCAGCTCACCGAGCAGGCGTCGTGCCGCCGCGGCGTAGAGGCGCATCGACGCCCCGTCGAAGCCCACCACCGCGCGCTCGAGCGCGGCCACGGCGGACGCGTCGTCGCCGCGCACGCCTGCGATCCCCGCGCGCGTGAGCTCCGCGAGCGGCTTGGTGTATGGCGCCACGGTCGACGCGAGCTTGTCGGCGTCGCGCTCGGCCTCCCGAAGGAGCGCCGCGCGCTCGTGCCCCGCCACCTGGGTCGCGAGCAGGATCGCCGCGCGCGCCCGCGCGTGCAGCGCTTGCATGTGGAGGATCTCGACTTGGAAGGTGAGCGCGCGCCGGCTGCGCGGGATTTCGACCCGGCACCGCTCGTACGCGTCGCGCGCCTTGCCCTCGTACAGATCGATCTGCGCCAGGGCGAAGAAGGCCCAGTAATGCTGGTTGTGGCGGGCGCGCACCGTCCAACTGCGCGTCGCCTCGTCCACGATGGCGCGGGCATGGGCGGCGTCGCCGGTGCGCAACCAGGCGAGGTTGAGCGTGCCGACCCGGTACGCGGTCGATGCCGCGAGATCGCCGCGATCGAGCGCCTCGCTCACAGCGCGGTCGAGGCGCGCGGCGAGCTCCTTCACCTCTCCCATCCAGGCGAGCGCCCAGGCCGCGTGCAGGCGGCCCGCGCGCATGTCCCAGAAGAGCCCCGGCGCGTGCTCGCCGACGAAGTCGACTGCCCGATCGCTCAACTCCACCGCTTCGGGGAAGCGCCCGAGCACGAACGCCGCGAAGCCCTGGGCGCCCATCGCGACGGCACGCGCTTGAGGGAGCTCGACGGTCCGGGCGATCGTCGTCGCTTGCTCGAGCATCCGCTCCACGCGCGCGCGGTTCCGATCGCCGGCGATCGCGAGGTAGCCTGCCTCGAGCGCGAGCACGTACACCAGGCGGTACGCCTCCGCGTGCCGCAACACGTAGAGGAGCATGCGTGTCTGGAAGTACGAACCGAGCGTGGGATCGGTGACGCTCAACGTGCGGGCGACGCCCCAGCATGCATCCATGCGAATGCGCGCCGTGCGCGGGATGCTCGACTCGGGGCGTAGCTCGTAGCGCATGCCGCGCACCCAGAGGACGAAGCGGTACAAGAGCAGGGCCATCACCGCCGCGACCAGGCTCGACGGCATGCGCAGGCCGACGTCGGCCAGCACCTCGCGCAATGCGGCCATGCCCGGATCGATTTGCCCCGCGATGAGCAGCTCCTCCGCGGCGCGCCGGCGCAAGTCGAGCGCCTGCTCGCGATCGGCGCGCGCGGCCGCCTGGAGGAACGCGGGCGCCGCCTCCCCGCCACGACCCGCGTTGGCGAGCGCTTCGGCGAGGCGGATGCGCATCGTCTGGCGCTCCGCCTCGTCGGGCGCGAGATCGATGGCGCGCCGGTAGAGGAGCGCGGCGCGATCGTACGCGAGCGCCTCGAATGCCTTGTCGGCTGCCTTGCGCGCGTGCTTGATGGCGCGCGCGGGGAGGCCCGCTTCGAGGAAGTGCGTCGCGACCGCGTCGGGATCTTGATCGGGCTGTGCTTCGAGCGCCTCGGCGAGGCGCGTGTGGCAGGCTCGGCGGGCGTCGGCGCCGAGGCGCGCGGCGACCGCTTCGCGCACGCGATCGTGGTACGGCTCGATCGCGTCCGCGCCGCGCGACGCGTCGGCCCGCGCCAGGTGCGCGGCGCGGAGCGCGGCGGCGTGCTTCGAGAACGATGGGAAGTCCAGCCCCGCGGCGCGCATCGCCGTCTCCTCGGCGAGGGACACGCCCGCGACGGCGAGCAGCTCGAGGAGCTCACGCTCCGGCGAGTCGAGCCGCGCGACGCGCGCGGCGAGGGCGTCGTCGAGGTGCGCGCTGGCCGGCGCCCTGCCTCCGAGGTGGTGCGCGTGCCGCACGAGCTCGTCGACGAAGAGCGGATGCCCCTGCGCTTCGGCGGCGATCGCCGCGGCGAGGCCTGCGTCGACATCGCCTTGCGGTGCGAGGAGCAGACGCGCGAGCTCCAGCGCCTGGTCCCCGGGAAGTCGCCCGAGCGCGACGGTGCGCACGTCGCCGGGGAGGCCGAACGGCGCGGCGCCCGGCTTCGCGACCGGTCGCGCCGTCGCGAGCAAGAGGACGCGTGGCGGGAGCGGGGGGCGAAGCACCTCGGCGAGGAGCGCGAGGCCGTCGGGATCCGCCCAGTGAAGATCGTCGATCGCGACCACGAGATGGTAGCGTTCGCCGAGCTTCGTGAAGAGCTCGCGCACCGTGGCGAAGAGGCGCGCGCGGCTCTCTTGCATGTCCGGCTTGGCGCGGCGCTGCAAGGCCGCCTCGTCGAGGGCCGCGACCTTGCGCAGAACGGGGAAGACCTGCGCGAGCAGCCACGCGGTGCCGGGGAGCAGCGGCTCCACCGTGCTCTCGTCCAAGAGGGCGAGGTGTCGTCCGAGGGCGTCCATCACCCCGTCGACCGCCTTGTACGGAACGACCTCGCGCTCGTAGCAGCGCCCCGCGAGGACCAGGACGCCCTCCTTCTCGGCGAGGTGCGACAAGAAATGACGCACGAGCGCGCTCTTGCCGACGCCCGACTCTCCTTCGACGACGACGACGACGGCTTCGCCTCCGGACACCCGGTCGTACGCCTCTCCCAGCGTCGCGAGCTCTTCGTCGCGTCCGAGGAACGGACCACGCGCGGGCGGCGGGACGGACCGACGCGCCGGACGCGTGCTCGGCGCGATCGTCGTGTGCGCCGTGAGCCGCCGAATGACGTCCGGGCCGAGGGGGCGACGCTTCGGATCGCGGTCCAAGAGCTCGACGGCGAGCGCGTCGAGATCCTCGGGGATGCCCGCCCCCGCGAGGCGCGGGGGCATCGCGTCCTCGGTCATCTTCTGCTTCAGCACGGACGTCTGTGGCCCCTCGAACGGCCGTCGCCCGGTGAGGCACTGGTAGAGGACGACGCCGACGCTGTACCAGTCCGCGGGCGGCCCGACTTCCTCGGTCGCGGCCTGCTCGGGGGCCATGTAGGGCACGGTGCCGACGAACGCGGTTTCGGGCTCCGGCGCGGACGCGTCGAGCACGACGCCGAAGTCGAGCAGCACGACGCGCCCGTAGTGGGCGACGAGGATGTTCGAGGGTTTGATGTCGCGGTGGACCTTGCCGGCGAGGTGCACCGCGTGGACGCCCTGCGCGAGCTGCACGAACGCCGCGCGCAGGCGCGCCTCGTCGAACCGCGCACCCCCGCGCTTCTGGGCACCGGAAGCCTCCAGCGTTTGCGTGTCCTCGGGCGCGGCCCGCGCGCGCGTGACCTCCTCCTCCCGCGCGCGCCCGGCGTCCCCGCGGACATGCGTCAGGAGATCGACGCCGTCCACGAGCTCCATGGTGAAGAACCACGTGTCCCCGTCGCGCATGAGCTCCCCGAGGCTCACGAGGTTCCGGTGGCGGATGTCTTGGAGTGCGCGAAACTCGTCCTTCAGCCGCAGCAGGATCTCGGCGTCGAAACGGTGCAGCGTCTTGAGCGCCACGCGCGCGCCTCGCTCACGATCGAGCACCTCGAACACGACGCCCATGCCCCCTCGGCCGAGGCGGCGCACGACTTCGAACCGGGCGAACCGCGGAAACTCCGAGGAAACCTCGCCCGCCCCGGGAACCCGTGCCATCGCACGAGCATACACGGTGGGGTACGACGCGGGATCGTCATCGCCGCCCGGGGAGGGGCGGGGCCGGCCGCCGCAGAAGGCGCCCGTAGAAACCAAGAAACGACATTTTGGACGGGAGCTAGAGACCCAGCGCGATGAACAGCGTCCGGCCCGCCATGAAGAGGATGATGAGCGAGCCCGGCGTCCACAGCGCGGCGCGGGTGTCGTGGGTGCGCGCCGTCAGGTAGGCGGCGAAGTGCAGGAGCCGCGTCACGACGTAGCCGTAGAGGAGCACGCGCGCGAGAAGCAGCGATGGGTCCGTCAAGACGAAGAGGAAGCCCGCGGCGAGGAAGAACGGGATGTTCTCGAGATCGTTCATTTGGATCCGCCGGGTCCGCTCGACCGCATCGTTCGGCTCCAGTTGCTTCGGATCCGGCTTGGGATTGAGGGGCGTCTTCTTGATGTCCTCGGGCGATCGGTAGCCAGCTTTGAGCTGCAGTATCCGAGCAACGGTCAGCCACGACATGCTCGTCGCCTTGAGGATCATGATCGTCGCCGCGACGAGATAGGTAGCAAAGAGCGGGTTCTGAAGGCTCAGCTTGTCCATGGGCGCCTCGTCTCGGGTTGCACCCCCGTAAGATAGCAGCGAGATATGACCTCAGGTCAAAAATTTGACCGATGGTCGAATATTCAACGTCGGAGTAGAGTTGCGGTGTGAAGTCGCCCCCCAAGCACCGCAGAAAGCCAGCCGAAGTGTCCGAGGTTCAGCCTCGGATCGCCCGGCGCGAGCGTCGGAGAGAGCGATCTCGCGAGGAGATCGTTGCCGCCGCCCGCCGCGTCCTCCTTCGAAACGGTATCGCCGCGACCACGCTCGACGCCGTCGCCGAAGAGGTCGGGCTGTCGAAGGCGGCGCTCTACTACTACTACCCGTCGAAGGACGCGCTCCTCTTCGAGATCGTCTTCAGCACCATCGAGGCTCAGTCGCGCGCGGTCCACGACGCGGTTGCAGAGGCGAAGGACGGCGGCGATGCGCTCCGCGCGATCGTCCGCGAGACGGTGCACACCTTCGCGTCGCGCCTCGACGATTTCCGTCTCGTGTTCCTTCAGGGCCAGGTCGCGGGACCGGGGGCCGTTCGCGTCGGCGCCGAGCAGCTCGCGCGGATCCGTCCCCTGAACGAGCTCGCCTATGGCGACGCCGCGAAGATGCTTGCCGAAGACTCGAAGCGCCGGCGCGGTCGCGCGCACGTCGAGCCTCGCATGATGGCGTTCCTCGCGAACGTCGCCGCCATCGGGCTCCTGACGATGAAGGGAATGGTGGAGAGCGTCGGCGATCCGCTGCTGTACTCCGACGAGCAACTGATCGAAGGGCTCGCGCGGATCTTCGAGGCGGCGGCGGCGCCGTGAAGGTCCAAGGTCGCGTCTTCCGTCCTGGTACGTCCGCTTGCCCACGGCGCAGTGAGGCACTTTCCAGCCGTTGATCGTGAGCACGGGCCCGTGCGTCGCGAGCTCGTCGCCCGGAAGTCCGACGACGCGAGCCGCCTCGATGTTCCTCAAGATAGTGCGCGTCGAAGTGCTCGGCCGTTTCGAGCACGCCGCGAGCCTATCTCTCTTTCGGGCGTGAGCGGGAGGCCGGCCGCGGCACAATCATGGTTTCGTCGGAATCACGAAGCGAAACGTGCTCCCGACACCGACGGTGCTCTCGGCCCAAATGCGTCCGCCGTGCGTTTGCACGATGGACCTCGACACATAGAGACCAAGCCCGATGCCGCGTCGATCGCTCTTGTCCATTTGGTAGAATCGCTCGAAGAGCGTCTCGAGCTTGTCTGCGGGAATGCCGCGGCCCGTGTCGGCCACGGAGAACTGAATCGCATCGGGCGTACGCTCGAGGCGAACGACGACTCTCCCGTTCGGTGGCGTGAACTTGATCGCGTTGGCGATGAGGTTCGTCAACACCTGAAGAATTCGCGGACCGTCCAGCGCGGCCGGACCGGGCGGCGAGAGGATCTCGCTCGTGAGTTGGATCGCGTGCGCGTTGGCCACTGGTTGAAAGCTCTCGACGGCTTCGTTCACGAGGCGCGACGGATCCACGGGCTCGCGCGTCACCGTGAACGCTCCAGCCGCGATGCTCGCAACGTCGAGCAGGTCGCCGATGAGCCTGTTCATTCGATTGCCCGAGCTCAGAATGCGCTGAGCGTGGGATGCGACGGCTTGCGGCTCGGACGTCCGCTGCACGATGAGCTGCGCGAAGCCCATCATGTTGGCGAGCATGTTGCGCAGGTCGTGACTGACGCGGCCGAGAATGTCGTCGCGTGACTCGAGGGCGATGTCGGAGCTCTCTCGTTCGCTCAGAAGGTTCTCGTCCGTTGCACGGCGCTCATGCGCGAGGAGCGCGACGTGCGTGGCGCGTTCGTCGCGAACGGCTTCATCGGCCTCAGCCCGCTCGCGACGAATGATCTCGTCGGCGCTGGCCCGCTCCGCCTTCAATGCCCCGCCTTCCGCCGGCGACACTTGCGCTCGGCGGTCAGCCTTGTGGCGTTCCTTCGCGAGCAACGCATCGGCGCGTGCGCGTGCCTCGATGATCAGCGCGTCCGCAGTCGTGTCGATCTCGTCGAGTTTCTGTTCGATGGCATCGTCGGCCTTCTTCCGCTCGGAGCGGAGGCTTTCATCGGTATGCTCGCGCTCGCGGGACTCACCAGTTGGCATTTGTTCTGACGTGCTCATCCGAACATGGAAAAACGTAGGGCTCCTCAGGCTTCAAGGCATCTCATCCCCGGTCGATATGGCGCTAGGGATGGAATGGCGTGGCGAACACGCCTCAGCCTTGGTTTCACCAAGCGGCTCGACCGAAGCTCGCGCTTGCGGACTCGATTCGCGTGATGTCTTCTCGCCACACTTCACCAGGGCGGGAGAAGTAAAGCGGATGTGTTGAACCAGCCGAAAGATTGTAACACCACGACCATCGGGAGCGTCTTCGTCGTTCGCTGGCGCGCGTTCACCCACGAGAGCTGCAACTATGTCGTTCGCGCCATCTCGGCGCTCCATACCAGCAGCGGCGCGCGCGTGCCGTACCTCGGAATCATGCCGGACGACATGGCGCGGATCGACGACGAAGGTCGCAAAGCGCTGGAGACGCTGATGACGGGAATCGAACAACACTGCGAGGTCGCTGCCGTCGCGGTCGAATCGCGCGGCTTCACCGGCGCAGCCTATCGGAGCCTCCTTACGGGCTTGATGCTCGTGAGCGGGCGGCGCGCGCGAATCAAATTCGTCGACACGGTCGACGCCGCCGTGCAGCTCCTCCGGTCGTGTCCGCTGCCGAGCGACGTGCAGCTCCGCGCGGCCATCGACGAGGTCGGAGGCCGCTGGGCAGCGTGACGCTCCTCGGTAGTTTCGGACGTTCTCGAAGTCAGCGGCAGTGCATGGGCAATCCTAGCGCCCGGCCGTCGCGCAGGCGGCGCACGCGAGACACGGCGACGGCGGGACCGTCGATGGTCGCCTCGAACATCGCGCGCGCGCCCAGCCAAGGGAGCGGTCGGACCTCGACGCCCAAGTCGACCCCCACGTCGAATGCCAAGCCTGCGCTCACATCGGGAGGGGAGTAGCAGGACCAAGGCTCGGAGCTCGGCGGCGACGTGCTCTTCCAGTGAGTGATCGACGGAGACGCCGGCCGCCAGCGTCGGGGCGATGGAGACGTCGAGCCATTGGAGGTGGGCCAGATGAACCCACAGCCGGCCGCCCAGCGCCTCCCAGTGCCAGGTGTCGGTGCCGCTACCCAGGCACATTCCACCACCGCCGATCTCCGTCGAGGGACGGATCGCGAAGTGATACGCGAAGAAACCCTCGATCGAGCTCCACCGCGACAGGCGCACACCTGCGAACACGTCACCGCCCACGGTCACGATGGTGAAGCCCTCGACACCGGCTCCCGCCATGCCCGAGAACGTCGCACCGACGTAGCGCGGTCGAACGGCGAGCGGCGCGGGCGCAGTCTTGGCGTCGGCCGGCGGCTCTTCGAGACTCGACGCACGCGCCGAGCTCGTCGCGGCGAGCACAGCCGCGATCGCCAACCCCCGCCAAGCAAGCATGAGGTGAGTCTGTGCCCCGGGGGGCGCGGGCGCAACGGAGGCAGAAGAGGACGATTGAAGAAGGGGAATGGGAACGGGAAGGGGAATAGGAGACGGAGACGGAGACGGCGTGGGCAACGGACGGGCTTTGCCTGGGGGCCGCCATGAGCCATGATTCCCCTGTGCCCCCCCCGCGCGCTCCCTCATCCCCCCCGGCGGCGGCCGAGGGTAGCGCGCGTCAGCCTGAGCCGACGCCGTGGGGGGGACGCCCGCGCGCAGGCCGCCTCGCGGCCGAGCACGGGCGAGGGGGGGCATCCCTCCTCGCTCTCCTTCTCCTCTCCCTCGTGATGGCTGCGTCTCGCCCCGCGTCGGGCGACGACTCCCCGCGCCTGCACGAGCCGATCCCCAACGATCCGCGCGACGACATCGCGATGGGCGTCGTCCTCGAGGGCGACATCCCCGCGGCCATCCAGACGCGCAGCGGCGTCTTCTCGGCGCCCGATCCTTCGCGTCCTCCGACGCAGGGCGAGCTCTCGGCGACCCAGCACGCCGCCGATCATGCCTTCGCGGGCGGCGGGGACCCGGTCGGCGACACGTACACGCCGGATCGCGACACGCGCCGCCCCGACATCGTCCCGTACTTCAGCGATCCGTTCACGCCGTCGACGATGCCGTACAAGCGGCTCGTCGCGTTCGACGCGGTCGACTCCCACTTCGCGCTCTACTCCTTCGGATCGCGGCTCATGCCGTTCTCGGTCACGCACGTCGACGCGCGCGCGGGCGAGGATGTCTTTTACGCCGACATCCCCGTCGATCTCGCGCCGGACAAGCACACGCGCATCCCGAGCGTGGGTCCGGGCGCGCGGGTGCTGCACGCGCACCTCGGGGTCGGCCCGCGCGAGCTTCCGATCCTGCTCGAGCGCGACGTCGCCGACAACTGGTTCATCGACGGCAGCGAGGCGACGAGCGCGCGCCTGGTGATGGAGGTGGCCATCCCGCGCGCCGCGTTCGGAGGCGACTTCGGCGACCCGTCGTGGTCGGCGCTGAGCCCGCCGCCGGTGCCCGAGAACGTGGCCTCGGCCGCGCGCGAGGTCGCCGCGCACATCGGCGTCTCGCGCAGCCTCTCGCCCGCGGAGGACGTGCGGCGGCTCGTCGCGTACTTCCGGGCATTCGTCGACTCGGACGCACCGCTCTCGCCGTCGCGCGACGTCTACACCGACCTGGCGACGTCGCAGAAGGGCGTGTGCCGCCACCGCGCGTACGCCTTCACGATCACCGCGCTCGCCTTGGGCATTCCGACGCGCATGGTGATGAACGAGGCGCACGCGTGGGTCGAGGTTTATAGCGGCACGATCTGGAAGCGGATCGACCTCGGGGGCGCGGGGCGCCTGGTCGCCGAGCCCGACGAGAAGTCTCGCGTCGAGCCGTACGTGGCTCCGACCGACGCCTTCCCGTGGCCGCCCAACGCGACCCGTGGCGATGACCTGACGGGTCGCTCCGCCGCCAACGCCGGCGCGGGCGGCAACGGCAACGGGGGCGCCGGCGCCGGCGCGGGATCGAGCTCTCCCGCGGCCTCCGCGAGCGCTGGCGCCGCGGAGCCCCAGGACACGGGGGACCGGAGCTCGCCCGGCGACAAGCGTCCCGCATCGCACGTGACCTTGCAGCTTCAGGAGACCGACGCGCAGCGCGGCTCGCCCGTGCACGTGAGCGGCGTCGTGACGGCGGAAGGGGACGCGTGCCAGGGCGTGGTCGTGGTCGTGCTGCTGCACGATCCCAAGACGAACCGCGAGGCGCGCATCGGTACGGTCGCCACCGACGAGCACGGCGCGTACTCGGCGCCGATCGTCCTGCCTCCCGCGGTGCCGCTCGGCGACTACGAGGTCGTCGCGCAGACGGAGGGCGACGGTCGCTGCGGCCGAGGGAGCGCCCAATGAAGGGAGCGCAGCCTTGAGTGCGGCGTTCGTCCCGTTCCTGTTCGAGCTGCGCGCCCGCAAGGTGAAGGTGGGCTTGCAGGAGGCGATGGCGCTGGCCCGCGCCCTCACGACGGGCCTGCACGACAGCTCGCTCGACGGCTTCTACCACGTCGCGCGCGCTCTCTTGATCCACCGCGAGGAGGACCTCGACGCGTTCGACCAGGCGTTCTCGGCGCACTTCCGCGGCATCGAGCTCGCGAGCGTGAAGATCATCGACGAGCTCGAGGAGTGGCTCAAGGACCCGAAGATGAAGCGCGAGCTCAGCCCCGAAGAGCTCGCGGCGCTGCAGGCGCTCGATCTCGACGAGCTGCGGCGTCTGTTCGAGGAGCGGCTGCGCGAGCAGAAGGAGCGCCACGACGGCGGCAACCGCTGGATCGGCACCGGTGGCACGAGCCCGTTCGGCAACGGCGGCACCCACCCGTCGGGGCTCCGCGTGGGCGGGCGAGGCGGCGGCCGGAGCGCGCTCGGCGTCGCGGACGCGCGGCGCTTCAAGCCGTATCGATCGGACCTCGTGCTCGACGTCCGGCAGATCGAGGTCGCGCTGCGCAAGCTCAAGGCCCTCGCGCGCGACGGCCAGCCGCTCGAGCTCGACATCGACGCGACCATCGACGAGACGGCGAAGCAGGGCGGCGAGCTCGAGATCGTGCTGCGACCGCCGCGCCGGCCGAACGTCCGCGTGCTCTTGCTGATGGACGTGGGCGGCTCGATGGACCCGCACGCGCACCTCGTCTCGCAGCTCTTCTCGGCGGCGAAGCGCGCGTCGAACATCCGCGAGCTGCAGACCTACTACTTCCACAACTGCATCTACGGGCGCCTCTACGCGACCGAGTCGTTCAGCGAGCCCTTGCAGGTGCGCGAGGTGCTCGACAAGGTGAGCCCCGAGTACAAGCTGGTGATGGTCGGCGATGCCTCGATGCACCCGGCGGAGCTGCTCGGCGCGGGGGACTGGGAGTACTACCGCGGCCGCACCGGCGAGTCGAAGACGGGCATCCAGTGGATGCAGATGCTGGCGGACCACTTCAAGAAGGCGGCCTGGCTGAACCCGGACCCGCCGAGCTACTGGCGCGGCGGGACGGCGGAGGCGCTCGCGGGGGTGTTCCGCATGTTCCACCTGACGCTCGAGGGCCTCGGCGAGGCGGTGCGGCACCTGTCGGGCGCGCAGAAGAGCAGGTGAGCCTCGGCCCGCGTCCTGCATGCGCGGGATGTGCTCGCCGTGCTGCCCTTCGACAACGATCCGACGCTCGGTCGCGCCGAGCTCGAACGCGGCCTCCGCGAGGTTCCGGCATACGTTGCGTGGCGATCGTTCGACCCCGGCCCGACGGCCGCGGTCGACGCCCGCTATGCGGCCCTACCGGCAACGACCAAGGAGCTGATGCTGAACCACGCTCCGCGCGGCTTCGTCCCGGCGACGGCCGATGTCGATGGCGCGCTGGCGCACGGTGAGACGGAGCTCGTTCGCACCAGCGGAACGACCGGCCCGCCGGTCACCCTGGTGTGGAGTCAGGCCTGGTGGGACGCGTCCGAGCGCGCGAGCTGGCAACTGAACGCCGACGTCGCGGCGGTGGCGACCGGCTGGCACCGCGAGGCGGTGTTGGCTTCACCTCGCTGCGTCGGCCCCGAGGAGAGCGATCGACCGCGGACGGCTCGCGAGCGCACGCTCGGGCGGCTGTTGTTCCTCAACGAGCACGCGGACGTCGCGCGCTGGAGCGACGAGACGGTGCGGCGAATGCTCGGCGAGCTCCGCGACTACGCGCCCGCGATCCTCGAGGCCGAGCCCGTGTACGCGGCCGCGTTGTGCGCGCGCGCCGAGGCGCTGGGGTCGAAGCTCCCGCGGCCGCGTGCGGTGGTCCTCACGTACGCGATGCCGTCGCGGCTCGACCGCCGAAGGATCCGACGAGCGCTCGGGGCGGCTGTCGTGAGCTCGTACGGGTCGACGGAGACGGGCTATGTGCTCGTCGAGTGCGAGCGCGGGCGGATGCACCACGTCGCTGCGTCGTGCCGACTCGACTTCGTTCCGCTACGGAGGACGCCGAACGTCGGGCGGCTCTTGGTGACGCCGTTCGGCCATCCGTGGGCGTGCATCCTCAAGTTCGACGTCGGTGACCTCGCGCGCCGGGCGCTGGGTCCGTGCCCGTGCGGCAGGCCAGGCGGCGCCATCGAGCGGATCGAAGGGCGCGTGGAGGAGGCAACGATCGCGAGCCACGGCCGCGTCGTCACGGCCGCCGAGCTCGATGACGCCATCGCCGCCACTCCGTCGAGCGAGCATATCGTCTCGTACCAGCTGGAACAAAGCGTGGACGGGCTGCACCTGCGGATGACCGTCGCGGGAGAGGTCGATCGCGATCGGGTCGCGGCGTCGCTCCGCGCGCTCTACGGCCGCGAAGCGCGCATCGCGATGGAGCTCGTCGACGCGCTCGACCCGGAGCCGTCGGGGAAATACGTGCGCGTTCGTCAGCGCCTCGAGCTCGATCGGCGAGCGTGGTTCGCCGAGTGAGGTGATCTCAGTCCTTCAAGAACTCCGAGACCAAGCGCAGAAACAGCTCGGGCGCCGTGTTCATGGCCGCGTGCTGCTGGCCCGGCATCACCGCGACGCGGCTGGCCGGCAGCGCCGCCTGGACGGTTTCGACTCCCTTCTTGAAGAACGGCGGGCTGTCGCCGCCGAGCAACAGGAGCGTCGGCGTATGCATGGTCGCGAACCGCGCGGGCTCGAAGCGATACGTGTCGTCGGCGCGGAGCTCGCGCGGGAGCGTCTTGGCGGCGGCGACGCGGGCGGGCCAGTTGGGCAGCGACTGCAACATCTTCAGCTCGGCGGGCGGCATGTGCACGACCTCCTGGAAGAACGTGGTGACGACCTGCTCCGGCTCGCCACGGTCGAGCAGGGACTGGAGGCGGTCGACGAGCCCCGGCGGAACTATGGACACTCCTGTCGGTATGGGCGGCTCGTAGAGCACGAGCTGGCGAATGTTTGGCGTGCGCAAGGAAGCCTCGAGCGAACAGAGCGCGCCGTAGGAGTGGCCGAGCACGAACGCCGGCTCTCCGAGCGAATCGATGACGGCGGCGACGTCGTCGAACTCGCGCTCGATCGAGTACTCGGCGGCATCGCCGCTGGCTCCTCGTCCGCGCCGATCGACGGCGTAGACGGTGAAGCGTTCTTCGAGCTTCGGCAGGATCGGCGCCCAACGGGTGTGGTCGGCGCTCGTGCCATGTACGAGCACCAGCGGCGCGCCATGGCCGCTGCGAAAGAACGCGATGCCCGTACCGTCCTTCGACTTTACGCTGCTCATGGTTGGCTCCTTTCTGGTCTCCGCCGGCACCGGTGGCGACGGGCGCACGTGCGAGACGCAGCCGGCGACGGCCATGGCCGCAACCTTCTTCGCATGGCCCTCCCAAGACTTGCAGCTACCCTAGAAAGCGCAGCGCGTTCGGCCAGGCAAGTGCCTTTTGCGGAGCCGCTCACCAGGCGTGCAGTCGGTCGGTCGCGGGCGGCCGCGCCTTGGCGAGCTCGGCGATGAGCTTCTCGTCGAACGCGTCGAGGTCGGCGGGTTTGCGGCTCGTGACGAGGCCGTCGTCGACCACCACCTCTTCGTCCACCCAGCGCGCCCCCGCGTTGACGAGGTCCGATCGGATCGACGGCCAAGACGTCATCGTGTGGCCGCTCACGCCGCCCGCCTCGATCAGTGTCCACGCGCCGTGGCACACGGCGCCGATCGGCTTGTTCGCCTCGACGAAGTGGCGGACGAACCGCACCGCCTCCGGCTGGTGGCGGAGCCTGTCCGAGTTGATCACGCCACCGGGCAAGACGACCGCGTCGTAGTCCTCCGGCCGGGCCCCGCTCAGCTCCACGTCGACGGGGACCTCTTCGGCCCAGTGTGAGTGCTTCCACCCTCGGATGGCGCCGCGCGATGGAGAGACCACGTCGACGTCCGCGCCGGCCGCCGCGAGGGCGCGCAGCGGCTTGGTGAGCTCGTCTTGTTCGAAGCCGTCCGTGGCGAGGATCGCGATCCTCTTTCCTTGCAGGAGCGTGCTCATGTGCGCCTCCGTCGTTGCCGCTGCCTACATGTCGTGGTTCGAGGCGGCGCCCGAATCCCACGCTCCGGTCGGCGGAACGCCCGAGTCCCGCCCCTCGGTCGGAGCGCCAGAGTCCCGCGCCGAAGGTTGCGGGCCGCTCGAAGCGTTCGCCTGAGCGGCGATGCCGACGGCGACAGCCGAGGCAACCAGGATCGTCGTGGCCAGCGTGATGAGAGTGCGTTGCATTGGGTTCCTCCGTGACGCGTGGTGCGTCGCAAGGCGTGTGCCGGCGTGACTCACGAGCTCGCAAGACCGCGACGCGTCGCGGAGCGAGCCCTTGCGTGACGAGCGCCGGGCGCCCGAGCTCGCGATGGAGTCGGCACGAGCTGCGTCTGGAGCTTGTCGCAGGCGTTCACGATTCGAGCCCACGCGAGCTCGGGTGTTACCCTCGCGGCGATGCCCTCCGAACGATCGCACGTGCTGCGACGCGCCCGACAAGTGCAAAGCCGTAGGCCCCGTCGGCTCGGCAAGCAGTGTCACAAGTAACGGGCGATGGCCGCGCAGACGCACGGCCGGCACATCGAGTCGACCTCGACCGTCTACGTGAACTGACGCATCGCGCGGCTCAGTACATCGCGTCGGGCCGCACGAGGTAGCAGTCGCCGAAGCCCTCTTTCACCGCGTACTGGCCCGCCTCCACGCGCTCTGCGTACGCCTCGAGCCAGTCCAGGATGGACTCGGCGACGAGGTGGAGAGGCGGTGAGATCTTCTCGCACGTGAAGACCCGTCCCGTCTCTCCATTGACCACGAGCAGGTCGGCGTAGCCGCGCCCGGCGATCGCGAGCCACGCGTTCGACTTGGCCTCTTCTCGGGTGACGCCCGCTTCCGCCCACTGCGCGGGGGCTCTGCGCAGGAACTTGAGCGCCGAGGACACGGCGTCCTCCTCGCCGAGCGACGCGTCGGGGCCGAAGAGATCCATCGCGCCGACGAATCCGTTTTGCTCGGAGCGCTGCCCCGCGTGGACCGACCAGAGCGCGCGGAGGTCGGCGGGCAGGGGGAAGCCGACGGCCGCTTCGAAGTGATCCAGCCGCTCGCGCGTGTGGCCGGGTGCGAGGTTCTCGACGAGGGCGCCCGCCCCGTGGGCTTGCATCCAGGTCTTCACGCGCTCGATGGCGTCACGAATCCGGGCGTCACGATCCATCATGGGCTCGCATCCTAGCGGGACGAACGACGAGATCACAGGTCGGCGGGACGCTCCGCAGCCCTTGCACCGGCGTGCGAAGCGCCTGCACCGCCAGACCTGCGGCGGCCGCCGATGCGAGGCTTCGGAGGCGGTACGCGCGTTGCTGGGCGAACGCTCTGGAGGGTCCATGAGCAACGTCCCCATGGGTGGCACGTGCGACGCGCGCCTGAATCGCGTGCGCGACGCGTTCGCCGAGAACTTCGAACGGCACGGGGAGGCGGGGGCGACCGTCGCGGTCATGCTCGACGGCAAGCTGGTCGTCGATCTGTGGGGAGGATACGCCGACGCCGCGCGGACGCGCCCGTGGACGCGCGACACGATCGTCAACATCGCGTCGACGACCAAAGGGCTGACGGCGGTCTGCGTGCATCGTCTGGTCGACCGCGGGTCGCTCGACCTCGACGCGCCGGTCGCCAGGTACTGGCCGGAGTTCGCGCAGGCGGGCAAGGCTACGATGCCCGTGCACTTCCTCCTCAGCCACCGCGCCGGCCTGCCGGCGATCGACGAGCCCCTACCGACCGAGGCGTTCTACGACTGGAAGAGGATGACGAGCGCGCTCGCCGCGCAGAGGCCATGGTGGGAGCCCGGCACCCAGCACGGGTACCACGCGTTCACGTTCGGCTGGCTCGTCGGGGAGGTCGTGCGGCGGGTCACGGGCAAGAGTCTCGGGACGTTCTTTCGCGAAGAGGTGGCGGAGCCGCTGGGTATCGACTGCCACATCGGCTTCGGCCCCGAGCACGACGCGCGCGTCGCCGAGTTCATCCCGATCCCAACCACCGAGCCGGACCTCGAGGTCGAGCTCATGAAGCAGGCGCCGCCGATGGTGCGGAAGGCGCTGAACAACCCGCCGAAGACCATCGCCGACATGAACACGCGCGCCTGGCGCGGGGCGGAGATCCCCGCCGGAAACGCGCACACCACCGCCCGGGCGCTGGCTCGCGTGTTCGGTGCGCTCGCCCGCGGAGGCGACGTGGACGGCGTCCGGGTGCTGAGCCGGGCGTGCATCGAGCGAGCGCGGAGCGAGCAAGCCAACGGTCCTGACGCCGTTCTCTTCGGCATGCCGACGCGATTCGGGCTCGGCTTCTCGCTTCCGACCGCGGGTGCACGCTTCGGGTCATC
>DATIQP010000437.1:0-6049 GCA_035470765.1 Polyangiaceae bacterium
CGGACGGTCGCAGCATCCAGGGACGGGCGGCGAAGCTCTGGACGGCGATGACGAGCTCGTCGCGGCGGCGCGCGGCCAGGCGGCGCAAGGCCGCACCGAAGCTCGCGCGGCGCAGCGCGCCCCAGAAGAAGAAGCTCACGCCGCGCTCGAACGCCCGATCCACCTCGCGCGCACCGACGCCGTAGCTCGACGCGAGACCGAGCCGGCTGACGCGCTGCCCGCGCGGGCCGAGCCGAGCCATCTTCCAGGCCTCACCCACGCGACGCTCCCGCGAGACCCTCGAGCTCCTCGATGGCCGGATCGCCGACGCGCTCGCTGGCCAGCTTGTCGCGTGCACGCCGCGCGGAGGCGTGGAGCTCTTCGTCCGCGATGGCCCGCGCGATCGCGCGCCGAATGCGGCCGACGCTCGCTCGATGCGAGAGCGCGACGGCGGCACCGCGCGCGACGGCGCGAGCCGCGTTGTCGCTCTGGTCTCGCCCCATAGGGAGAACCAGGAGCGGTACGCCGCCGGCCAGCGCGCGGATGACGGTGCCGTGGCCGCCGTGCGTGACGACGAGCGCAGCGCGCGGCAGCAGCAGAGAGTGCGGGGCCGCGGCGCACACGGTCACGTGGGGTGGCGCGCGGAACGCAGCCGGGTCGAGCGCCGGACCGGTCGTGACCACGGCCTGCACGGGGAGCGGAGCGAGCGCGCGGAGGATCTTCTCGAGCAACGGCACCTGTCCCATGAACGTAGTGCTGAACGCCACGAGGACGAGCGGGTCGGCGGACTTCTCCGGCAAGGGAGGCATGGCCGCCGGCGTCGCCCACGCTGGATCGGCGAGCTCCGGCCCGACGTAGCGCACGTTGCCGCGCGCGGCCGGCGCGTCGAAGTCGAACCACGGGCTCGTCTGGACGAGGACGCGGTCGGCGCGCCGGAGCTGGTCCAACGGGTGCGCGACCGGGCCGAGGCCCACCTCACGGCGTGCGACGTTCAACCACGGCAAGCACGAGCGCCACAGGAAGGCGTCACCCGCCGCGTACAGGACGCGGTCGCGTAGTCGTCCGGCGACGCCGCGCGCCGGCGCGAGACCGAGCGCGGAGGGCGGCCTCCCGGGCGCGGGAAGGAACGACGTCATCGGCAGCAGCGCCGCCACGCGTGCGCCGGTCGCCTCGGCGCCGACGAGCGCCCCGAACAGCATCGCGTCGGCGACGACCACGTCCGCCGGGGACGCCGCGAAGCGCTCGCACAGCTCGCGAGCGAAGAGGCGCGCAGGCCGGAAGGCGTGACGATCGCGCGCCCTCGCGAAGGCCCCGAGCGGGGTGAGCGCCGCCCAGTCGCGAACGATCTCGCTCTCGGCCGTGCGCGTCGACCGGTGGGGCGCCGCGCGCCAGGGGAAGAGCTCGGCGCCGGCGCTCTTCACGTCGCTTTCGAGCGACGGATCGCCGAGCACCGAGACCCTGTGCCCGCGTGCGATCAGCCGCGACACCACGGCCAGCTCGGGCGGAGCGGTCCCGCCGCCCTCCCACATCGCGAAGAGGAAGCGCGCAACCTTCACGCCAGCCCCATCACGAGCACCTCCGCGACGTGGCGCGAGTTGCCTGCACCATGCATGGGTCATATACCTGAAGCCGATGTGGGCCGCCTACGCCGGCTTCGTGGCTCTCGCGGTGAATCCGTTCGGCGGGCTCCTCTTCGCCATCCCTTACGCGAAGCTCGTGCTCCACGTGTCGCCGTGGCTGGCGGCCTTGATCGGCTGGCCGCTCGCCTACGTGCAGGTCGTGCTCGTCGACGTGCTCTTCGCCACGCTCTCGCGCTTCGGCTGGTGGCAGCGCCTCATGGAACGCAAGCGCACGCCGCGCCTCCAGCGCCTGGCGACCTCCCCGTACATGTTCTGGCTGATCCTCCTCTTCGGGACGTTCATCGGCCCGTGGCTGGTCATGGCGGTCATGCGCTACGCCGGCGTTCCCCACCGGCGCATTGTCTTGCCCATGGCGCTCAGCCTCGGCTGGAACGCCGCGGTCATCGCGGCGCTCTCCATCTACGCGCCGAAGCTCCTCCCGCAGTAGCGACGCTTCGTCGTCGTGACCGCACCCGTCACGGATGTCGGGGGCGGTGCGGTCCCGGGATCTCCTCCTCGAGTGACGCCTACGAGCGCCACCGGACTGCCCGCATCGATCTCGGCCAGGAGGGCGAAGCAGTCGCCTCGGTGGAGGTAGATCGTGACGTCGCTGCACCCTTGGACGATTCGATCGGGCGTGCCGTCGCCATCGACGTCGGCCGCAGCCCCCTCGGGCACGCGATCGGGTG
Source organism: Polyangiaceae bacterium (assembly GCA_035470765.1). Lineage (GTDB taxonomy): Bacteria > Myxococcota_A > Polyangia > Polyangiales > Polyangiaceae > DASXHD01. Next base: position 2,288 of record DATIQP010000437.1, read on the forward strand.
CGATGCACGACGCCGCGCCGTTTCTTGGCGCGAACGAGGGGGCAGTCGGAGGCACCTCGAGCGTCACCGGCGGGGCGGAGCGATGGCAACCCACGTGCGCCGCCCAAGTGATGTCGGCGACGACACCGGCTGTCCGGCTCATCGCAACGCGGGCTGCGTTACTGGCATTTCCCGCCGCTGCACTTGCGGCCGTTGCACTCGCTGTCGAAGTTGCAGGTGCCGCCGGGAGCGTCCGAGCAAGTGCCGCCGTGGCACTTCGCGGCCCCGTGGCAGTCGCTGTCGAAGTTGCACTTGCCGTAGTCGCCCGCGGTCGCGGCAGGCGGCGCGACCGAGAGGGCGGCGAAGAGGCCGAGGCCGGCAAGCAGAGCGATGAGGATCTTGCGCATGGTGGGGAATCTCCGTGGTCTCGGTACGTCGCGTCCAGCGGAAACCTTCCCCGGCCCCGTACCCGGCGCCCATGCACCCGCGGCGCGAGACGCGTGCGCGGGGCCGCATACCTTGCGGGCCGGTTCCGCCGGCGCCTGCGCCCCCGCCGAGCAGAACGGTTGGAGCGATTTCTGCACCGCCAATATGGTGTGAGAAAGACCACCGACAAGCCCGCCAAGCACGTACCAAGACTGCTCTCGCCCGCCGAGCGCCGGGATCGTGGCCGCGCGCTGCGCGAGAAGGTGCCGCGCGAGAAGCACGCCGAGTGGAAGGCGCCCAAGGACCGGCGCCCGCCTCTGGACCTGCTCCGCGAGAACGACGAGGGGCGGCTGCCCGAGCTGTTGCCGATTCGCTACGGGCGCATGGCCCAGTCCGCGTTCGGCTTCTTCCGCGGCAGCCCAGCCGTCATGGCTGCCGACCTCGCGCGCACGCCGAGCTCCGGCATCCTGGTCCAGGCCTGCGGCGACGCGCACGTGACGAACTTCGGCGGCTTCGCCACACCCGAGCGCAACATCATCTTCGACCTCAACGACTTCGACGAGACGCTCCAAGCCCCCTGGGAGTGGGATCTCAAGCGGCTGGTGGCGAGCGTCGTCGTGGCCAGCCGGCAGAACGGCTTCAGCGAGCGAGATGGCGTGCGCGCCGCTCGCGGGGCGGTGACGGCCTATCGCGAGAGAATGGCCGAGTACGCGCGCATGAAAGTCCTCGACGTCTGGTACGACAGGATCACCCTCGACGACGTGCTGCGCGCGGCCCCCGTCAAGACGCAGAAGCGCATCCTCCAGAGGGTGGAAGCAGAGCAGTCCAGGAGCGCCCCCGAGTACCTCTTCCCGAAGCTCGTGATGCAACAAGGCGCGACGCCGCGGATCAAGGACAGCCCGCCGCTCATCTATCACATCGCCGAGACGCAGCGGCGCGCCGAGTACAGCGGTGCCCTGGCCAAGACGCTCGCGGACTACCGGGCGTCGCTCGGGGAGCACCTCCGCGTGCTCTTCGATCGCTACGCCTATCGCGACCTGGCCATCAAGGTCGTCGGCGTCGGCAGTGTGGGCACGATGTGCATGATCGCGCTCTTCACCGCGTCGGACGACGACCCGCTCTTTCTCCAGGTCAAGGAGGCGAGGGCCTCCGTGCTCGAGCCCTACGTCGGCAAGAGCCCCTACGAGAACCACGGCCAGCGTGTCGTCGAGGGCCTGCGGCTGATGCAGGCCGCGAGCGACATCTTCATCGGCTACACGCACGGCCGCGTCGTGGGCCGGGACTTCTACATCCGCCAGCTTCGCGACATGAAGATGGGCGCGCTCGTGGAGACGATGGACGAGGAGACGCTCCGCATCCACGCGAGGCTGTGCGCCCGTGCCCTCGCGCGCGCCCACGCTCGCTCCGGAGACCCCGCGACGCTCAGCGGCTACATGGGCTCGAGCCGCGTCTTCGACGAGGCGCTCGCGGACTTCGCCGTGGCCTACGCCGACCAGGCCGAGCGGGACCATCGCAAGCTGCTCGACGCCATCCGAGACGGGAAGATCCGCACGATCAACGAGGCGTGAGCGAGCGTCGCGCGCTCTTCACCCGCTACCAGGCTCAGCCGTAGGGGTGTATCCTCCGACGCCATGAAGAAGGCCGCCCTCGCGATCGCACCCGTCGTCCTCGGTCTGCCGCTCCTGTTCGCAGCGAGCGGCTGCGAGGAGAACAAGTTCGAGAAGATGCTCGAAGCCGGCGCGCCGTCCGCGTCCGTCGCCGCCATCCCGCTCGCGTCGAGCTTGCCGCCGAGCCCCCTGCCGCCGCCGCCCAAGAAGAAGCAGTGGAAGTGTGAAAAGTCCACCAACGTCGACTTCGAGGGCGACACCGCGCTCGAGAGCGAGGTGCGCCTCAAGCTGCAGAAGCCCAAGGGCGATATCTCGGTCGCCGAGCTCGCCAACGTGAAGTCCATCAACCTCACCAAGTACGGGCCGAGCACCGAGCTCAACCCCTGCCTGTTCCCGAAGTTCACCGGGCTGCACGATCTGTTCGTCGGCCAGGGCGAGCTCGACGACCTCAAGCCCATCGCCGAGCTGACGTCGCTCGTGTCGCTTCGGGCCACCGAGAACAAGGTCAAGGACATCACGCCGCTCAAGAAGCTCGTCCACCTGGATCGGCTCGATCTCTCCAAGACGCAGGTCATGGACATCTCGGTGATCGGCGCGATGACCGACCTCACCGAGCTCGAGCTCGACGGCACGCCCATCACGGATCTCGCGCCGCTCGCGAGCCTGAAGAAGCTCGAGAAGGTGACGATCGCGAACACCGCGGTGAAGGACGTGAGCCCGCTGAAGAACAGCAAGGCGACGCTGAAGCTGCTGGACATCTCGGGGACGCCGGTGACGGATTACTCGATGGTGGCGGGGCCGAAGCTCAAGGTGAAGATGTAGAAGAGGGGAGGGGGGGATGAGGACAACCGCGGAGACGGGGACGGGGTCATCGCAGCGCGGCGATGACGTCGGCCAGCGCGTGATCCTCGGCGGCGAGCACGAGATCCAGCGCGTTTCGCGCGCGGGCGCCGAGGCGGGGCGAGGCTTGGTCCTCGAATTTTCTTGCGAGCTCGGTGTTGGAGTCGGGCAGGCTGAAGGTGCCCACGGGGACGTCGACCTGCTCGACCTCGCGGCGGCCGTTCGAGAGCTCGAGGGTGACGCGGTTCGGGAACGGCAGGACGATGGCGGCGTCGGCCCGGCTGCGCTCACGGTCGCGCAGGGCGCGACGGGCGGCGCGCGCGAAACGGACGGCCTCGCCCGGGGTGACCAGCGTGGAGCGGTACTCCGCGCGGTACCGCCTCGCGAGGGCGATCACGTCGCGGACGCCGACGCCGCGCAGCGCGTCGCGGCCCGCCTTCATCTGCGCGACGCACGCGACGACCTTCGCGCTCAGCTCCGGATCGTGCGCGACCTCGACGCGCGCGGCCATCGCGCGGACCGCGTCGCCGTGCGCCGCGAGCCAGCCCGGGTCGAGCTCCGCCGGCGACAGGCGGCCGGCGTGGAGCAGCACCGCCATCGACAGGGCGAGATCGAAGTTGATGGCGACCGGCGAGAGGCCGGCGCGATCGACGTACTCGGCGGCGAAGCGCGTCGCCTCGCGCGCGAGCTGCGTCGTCTCGACGCGCACCGCGCGCACGTCCGTCGCGTCGAACGGCGCGCGCGCCCGGATGCGATCGAGCGCGGAGAACGCCGTCTGGAAGTAGTGGCAGCCGGGGTACGTCTTGAACGCGAGCGAGCGCGTGAGCCACACCTGCCCGAGCTCGCCCAGCATGCTCGGCAGCGGCATGAAGGAGAAGCGCTGCCAGAAGCCCCGTCCATCCTCGAGGAT
>DATIQP010000438.1:0-6041 GCA_035470765.1 Polyangiaceae bacterium
GACGCAGCCGTCCTCGGCTCCAACGTCCGCATCCGCGGCCGCATCAGCGGCGACACCGACCTGACGATCCTGGGCAGCGTCGAAGGGGACATCGCTCTCCAGGGCGACCTTTCGATCGGCGACGGTGCCCGCGTCGAGAGCGAGGTCATCGAGGCCCACGGCGTCTCGATCGCCGGCGAGGTGACGAGCGACGTCGCGGCGACCGGCCCCGTGCGCCTCGGCGCGACGGCCCGGGTCCGGGGCAACCTCAAAGGCTCCGAGATCAGCATCGAAGATGGCGCGCAGTTCGCCGGTCGCATCGAGGCGGACTTCGAGCTTCCCGCAGCTCTCGGCGGCAAGGGCCGCTAAGGAGAACTTTTCATGGCGAGCACTGTGATCGGCGCGAACCTCACGATCGAAGGCGAAGTCATCGCGGACGAAGACGTGGTGGTGCAAGGCACCATCCGCGGCAAGCTCACCGCCAAGGACAGCGTCGTCGTCGAGTCTGGAGCCGTCATCGAGGCCGACGTGACCGGCGCCTCGATGTCCGTCGCGGGCCAGGTGACTGGCAACATCACGTCGAGCGACCGAGTCGAGCTGCAACCGGGCGCCCGCGTCGTCGGAAACGTCAAGGCCTCCCGCATCACGATCGCCGACGGCGCCCACTTCAAGGGCAACGTCGACATGGACGTGTGAGGTAGCGCATGGCCAACGGCGCCACCGTCATCGGCCGCGAGACGCGCATCCGAGCGCGCGTCACCGGCGGGCAAGACTTCGAGATCCACGGCCACCTGGAGGGCGAGCTCACGGTGGGCGGCGAGGTGAACGTCGGCGAGACGGCGACCATCGCCGCCGATGTCCGCGGGCGGCGCATCGTCGTGCGCGGCGCCATCAAAGGCGATCTCTCGGCCGACGAAGCCATCGTGCTCGAGGAGGGGGCTCGCGTCGTCGGCGACCTCCGCGCGCCGCGCGTCGCCATCGCCCAGGGTGCTCTCGTCCGCGGCTACGTCGAGACCGGCAACGCCGGCGAGGCGCCGCGGAAGGCAGCGAGCACGGCGGCCCGCGCTCTTCCGACGCCGATCCACCGGCCCGCGCCGGCGGCGGCGAAGCCTGCTCCCAAGGCGGCCGCCAAAGCCCCCGCGCCTCCGCCCCCGCCCTCGAAGCCCGCGGCGAAGGGCAAGGCGGGCGTGCGGATGTCCCTCGCGGGCGGCAAGGCGCCGCCGCCGGTGGTCCCGTCGCTGAAGAAGGGCACCAAGGCCGCGCTCACCAAGAAGCGATGAGCGCGTCGGGCTCGCGCGAGCGCCTGCTCGAGCTCCTGCGCGTGCGATCGTTCGTGCGCAAGCGCGTGGTGCTCGCGTCGGGGCGAGAGAGCGACTTCTTCATCGACTGCAAGCAGACCGTACTGACGGCCGAGGGGCACGCCCTCGTCGGTGCGCTCATGCTCGACGCGCTCGGGCCGATGGCGCCGGGCGCCGTCGCGGGCGTGGAGCTCGGAGGCTGTCCGCTCGCGAGCGCGGTCGCCCTCACGAGCTTCTTGCGCGGCGCGCCGCTCGACGCAGTCTACGTGCGCAAGGACGCGAAGGATCACGGCAGCCGCCGCGACCTCGAGGGCGATACGACGCTGGCGCGCGGCGCGCGCGTGGCCCTGCTCGAGGACGTCATCACGACCGGCGGGTCCACGCTCAAGGCCGCCGAGAAGCTCCGCGCGGCCGGCTTTGCCGTGGCCGGCGTGGTCGCGCTCGTGGATCGGCTCGAGGGCGGCCGCGAGGCGGTCGAGGCGGCCGGAGTCCCTGTCATTGCACTCTACACGCGTCGGGACTTCATCCCCGAATAGAGCCGCCGCGTTGCAGCCTCAGGCCGACTGGGCGGCCAGAAGTTCGGTGGCTTGGGCGTGCCGACACCGCACGTGCCGGTCCCGCCGGGGACTTCACACTGCTGAAAAATCGCAGGATGTTATCGAAATGGCCGCCGGGCGTGCGAGGATGCGCTAGGAAATGAGCGTCGTGCAAGGCAAGCTGATCGACATCGTGAGCGACTCCACGGGTGAGACGGCCGAGAAGGTCGTCCGCGCCGCGATGCTCCAGTTTCCCCACTCGGGCGCTCACATCCGGATGCACACACGAGTCCGGACGAAGGAGGCGGCGCGGCCCCTGCTCGAGCGTGCCGCGAGGGACAACGCGCTCGTCGTCTTCACCGTCGTGAGCCCCGAGCTGCGCGAGTACATCCACGCCCAGAGCTACGAGCTCAAGATCGAGGCGCTCGATCTGATCGGCTCGCTCATCGGCCGCCTCGCGACCTTCCTCGATCGCGAGCCCATCAACATGCCGAGCGGCCTGTTGCCGCTCTCGGAGGAGTACTTCCGGCGCATCGAGGCCGTGGAGTTCACGGTCAAGAGCGACGACGGCAAGGAGCCGCGCAACTTCCGCAAGGCGGATCTGGTCCTCGTCGGCGTCAGCCGCACGTCGAAGACGCCCCTGTCGACGCTCCTCGCGCAGCGCGGCCTCAAGGTCGCCAACCTGCCGATCGTCCTCGGCATCGAGCCGCCGCCGGAGCTCGGCGAGGCGCCTCAGGAGCGCATCGTCGGCCTCACCATCGAGCTCAACCAGCTCGTCGAGATCCGCAAGGCGCGCCTCCGGCAGCTCGGCATGCCCACCGACGCGAGCTACGGTCTGGCCGATCAGGTGAAGGCGGAGCTCGCCTACGCCCGCAACATCTTCGACAGGCACCCGTCCTGGCCGGTGATCGACGTCACGGGCCGCGCGATCGAGGAGACGGCCGTCATCATCCTCGAGGCGCTCAAGGAGCGCGGCCTGAAGAACGTCAAAGCCGCGATCGTCTGACGCGCTACTGCCCTCGTCGCCGCTCGCGATCGCGGGCTTCCCGCACGGCGCCGACGATCGACTGCAGCTCGCGCTGGTCCATGCGATCGGTCTTCTCGTCGGTCTCGTCCTTGACGCGAGGCTTGCGCACCCCGGCCTCCTCCGCGTCGACCTTGAGCGTTTCGTTCTGATCCGCGTCGTCGTCGTAGGGTGACTCGCCCTCGGGCGGGCCGTCCGAGGGTGGGGCTTCCATCATGGGCGCCGTGGTCTGCTCCCAGTCGTCGCCGGCGGACGGCAAGGCGGGGACCTCGGTCTCGGCTTCCACGAAATGGATCGGAATGTCGGCGGAGCTCTGCGAGACACCCGGCGTGTTGACCATGATGCGCGGCGCGGAGGCGATCCGGCTGCCGCTCACCGCCTTTTCCTGGCCGCGGCGCACCCCGGCGAGCGCCCGCGAGAACTCGGCCGCGTGGGCGAAGCGGTCCTCGCGGTTCTTCGACATCGCCTTGAGGACGATGCGCTCGAGCTCCTCGGGGATGGAGGGACGCAGGCTTCGCGGCGGCGCGGCGGTGCCGGACAGGATGTGCACGAGCAACGCGTTGTAGTTCTTCGCGCTGAAGGGGCGCTTGCCGGTCAGCGCCTCGTAGAGCAGCACGCCCACCGCGTAGAGGTCGAGGCGGCCGTCGAGGTTGCGCTCGCCGCGCGCCTGCTCGGGCGACATGTAGTAGGGCGTGCCCATCACCATGCCGGTCTTGGTGAGATCGGTCTCGTCGTCCCAGTCGTTGGCTGTTCCCGCTACGACCTTGGAGACGCCGAAGTCGAGCAGCTTGGCGATGGGCGGGTAGCCCGGGCGCTCGGCCAGGAAGACGTTCTCCGGCTTGATGTCGCGGTGCAAGATCCCGCGGCCGTGCGCGGCGGCCAGGCCGGAGAGCACCTGCGTGACGGATTCGAGCACCTCGTCGATGGGCAAGCCGCCCTCGACGCTGATTCGCGCGGCCATGGTCTCGCCCCTGAGCCGCTCCATGACGAGATACGGGCTTCCGTCGCTCAGCATCCCGAAGTCGAAGACCTCGCAGATGTTGGGGTGGCCGATCCCGCCGGCCGCGCGCGCCTCCTGGTGGAAGCGCTTCACGGCGACGCTCTTCGTCGCCTGCGCGGGGTGCAGCACCTTCATCGCCACCAGGCGACCGATGGCGGTGTGCTCGGCCTCGAACACGGTTCCCATGCCGCCCTCGCCGAGGACGCAGATGACGCGGTACTTGCCGTCGACCGTTTGCCCGATGAGCGAGCGCCGGGAAAAGCGCGACGTGGAGCCCGGCGGCACGACGTCCAGCTCCCCGCCACCCGGTCGTGGGACGACGAGGCCCGGCTTGACGGCGCTGCCCGTCCTCGCGGCGCCGGGTTTGACGGATGCCATGCCCCCGGGGTGCGAGCGCGTCGTCCGGAGGATCGGCACGTGCGCGATGGGGCACACGACGATACTGGACTCGTGCATCTGCCCGCAATGCGGGCAACGGATCGATCGGCTCATCGATGATCCCTGCCAGGGCGGCTCCGGCTGGACGTAGAAACGTACCGCAAAGGACTCGTTCTCAAGCTATACCCTACCCCGACTCTGGGGAGGACGACTTCCCCCATCCACGAGGTTTGCCATGGCCACCACACCCGTCTACATCGTCTCGGCTGCTCGCACCCCCATCGGCGCGTTCCTCGGCTCGCTGGCTCCGATGAGCGCCCCCAAGCTCGGCGCGACCGCCATTTCGGGCGCGCTTTCCCGAGCCAAGCTCGATCCGAACGTCGTCGACGAGGTCTACATGGGCAACGTGCTGAGCGGCGGTGTCGGTCAGGCGCCGGCTCGCCAGGCCCTGATCTACGCGGGGCTGCCGCAGAGTGTCCCGGCCACCACCGTGGGCAAGGTCTGCGGCTCGGGTCTGCAGGCGGTCGTGCTCGGCGCCCGCGCGATCGCGCTCGGCGATGCGGAGCTCGTCGTCTCCGGCGGCATGGAGTCGATGTCCAACGCACCGTACTACCTCTTCGGCGCCCGCGCCGGCTACCGCATGGGCAACAACACGCTCACCGACGGGATGATCCACGACGGCCTGTGGGATCCGTACAACAACGTCCACATGGGAAGCTGCGGCGACCTCTGCGCGCGTGAGTACAAGTTCTCGCGCGAGGCGCAGGACGAGTTCGCCAAGGAGAGCTTCCGCCGCGCCCTGTCGGCCCAGAAGGAAGGCCTGTTCAACGCGGAGATCGAGCCGGTGAACGTGCCTCAGCGCAAGGGCGATCCGATCGCGGTCAAGCTCGACGAGGGCCCGAGCAAGGGCGACCCGACCAAGTTCTCCTCGCTCAAGCCGGCGTTCGGCAAGGACGGGACGATCACGGCCGCCAACGCTTCTTCCATCAACGACGGCGCGAGCGCGCTCGTGCTCGCCAGCGAGAAGGCCGTCAAGGAGCGCAACCTCACGCCGCTCGCGCGGATCGTCGGCTACGCCGGCGTCGCGCAGGATCCGCAGTGGTTCACGACGGCGCCCGCCAAGGCCATCGAGAAGGTCTGCGCCAAGACCGGCCTCAAGCCGAACGACATCGACCTGTACGAGATCAACGAGGCGTTCGCGGTCGTGGCGATGGTGTGCGCCCAGCTCACGGGAATCTCCACCGACAGGGTCAACGTCCGCGGCGGCGCGGTCGCGCTCGGCCACCCCATCGGTGCGAGCGGCGCGCGCATCCTCACGACGCTCCTTCACACGATGAAGGACCAGAACAAGAAGCGCGGTCTCGCGACGCTGTGCATCGGCGGCGGCGAGGCGGTCGCCCTCGTCGTCGAGCGCTGAGCTCGCACGTCGCTTCGAGCGCCGATCGCTCTCAGAGCTTCAGAACGAGGCTGATGTCCTTGACCGACAAGGTCGCGGGCATGGTGTCGTACTGCAGCTTCGCGTGGACGGTATAGGTGCCGTCCGCGGGCGCGACGAGCTGGCAGCGCATCTTGCCGCTGTAGCTCTTGCTGTGGTGAGCGCCGAGCGTGGTCTCGACGCTCCCCAGCTTGGTGCCGACGTCGAGCGGGTCGCACGTGGCCGTCGCGACCGCCGAGCCCGAGGCGTCGCGCAGCTCGACCGCGTAGTGCGCGTCGAACGAGCCGTCCCAGGAGACGTCCAGCTTCGTCCAGAGGGCGAGCTCTTGCTTGGCCTCGAGCGAGACCGACGTCTCGGCTTCCCCCGGACCCGTCATCGGGATCCGCCCGAC
>DATIQP010000439.1:0-6336 GCA_035470765.1 Polyangiaceae bacterium
TTGTAAGTCGAGTGGGGAGCGTGGCCAGCAGACCGCCGGGCGATTCCCGATCGGATCGAGCGCTCCAGGGGACTCCCGCGGAGGCGCTAGAAGTGCGCGTCGACCGCGCATCGCACGGGATCGCCATGGCTGCGGCGGCTACCTCATCGATATCGGCGCGCGAGGTTCGGTGTTCATCGGAGCGGTGCTCCAGCGACGGCTGTCGCGCCACGCGGCGCTCGGCGGCGAGCTGTACGACGCCACGAACGACTTCCGGTTCGATGTCGGGCTCGTCGTCGGTGCGACCCAGCATCACCACGTGCTGCTGTCGGCGGGACGCAGCATCGTGGGCGACACGCGCTCTCAGGGCTACGCGGCCTACCAGCTCACGTGGTGATCGGCGCCGGCAGGTGGGGGTGCTCGATGTCGCGCAGCATCCACGACGCGGCGACCGGCGTGCGTGCTCGAGCGCAGCATGGCTCGAGCCAATGCCTTCATCGGCGTCGGGATCGGCGTCTTCGCGGGCGAGCGTGCGCTGGTGGCGAAACCGATCGCGGGACTGATCGGACAGCGAAGCGAGAGCGCCGCAACTGGCGTAGGATGCGGGCCATGCGGTGAGGTGGAGCCGTCGTCGCGTTGGTCGTGGTCGCCTGCCAGCAGGAGCAGGCACCCCTCATTCGTGCCGTGATTTCAGTCTCGATGGTAGGTGCATAAGGGGCATTCTCTTGAGTCGCGGCCTTGGCAAATCAGTTGCGCTAGGCTTTCCTGCGTGCCCGCGACGAGGGGGGGACAGTGGAAGAGCTCGAAGAGATCGAGGAAGCGGCGCGCGAGACGCGAACCTTGGTGTTGGCAGGCCTTGGCTCCGTCGCCTTCGCGGCGGTCGGTGCTGCTTCGGTCCGCGATTGGGAGCTGTTGTCCGGGAGTGGAACGGTCACGCTTCCGGTGCTGTCGGTTGCGGTCTCGGTGCCGATGTTCTTCTACGTGGCTCCGCTCTTCTTGCTGCTCTGCTTCGTCTACATTCAGTCGGAGATCGAGCGGTTGGCCCGAAGGGCCGATGCGAGACGGCTCTCTGTCTGGCCCTTGTCCCAGCTCCCGTGGCCGCGACGGAGTGAAGGACAGATGGTCTCGATCCTCACGCAACTGCTCGTGTGGACCTCTTGGCCGGTCGTCATCGGGTTCTGTGCGTTTCGTACGTTGCCGCTGGGCGACCGTTGGCTCGCGGCGTGGAACGTGATGCTGACCTTCGCCTCGAGCGGGATCGCGCTGCATTACTGGACGAAGGTCCGTGGCCAGCTGACGAGCGCAGCGCGGATCGCATCGTGGGCACTCGTGGCGATCGGCGCCGCTGGAGTCGTGGTCTGTGACCGCACGAACGAGTGTCTTCGCGATCTGCCGGTTCGTTTCTCGGACTTCCGCAAGGCGGAGGTCGGATCCATCGATCTCACGGCGCGCAACCTCAGCCGCGCGTCGTTCGATCGCGCGAGCATGGAGCACGCGAAGCTGTGTCGCGCGAACCTGGATCATGCGTCGCTCCTCGGGGCGCACGCGCGCGGCGCGGAGTTCTCCTGCGGTGGGGCCACTCCCGATCTCGAGACGGTGGACTTCGGCGACGCCGAACTCATGGGCGCGAAGATGTGGAACGCCACTCTCCACAAGGGCAGCTTTTCCGCCGATCTCTCCGGCGCCGATCTCAGCGAGGCGAACTTCGACGAGTGCCACGCCGAGCACGCGATCTTTCAGAACGTGCGAGGCACGCGAGCAGGCTTCTTCAGGGCCACCCTGTCGTACGCGAGCTTCGCGCGCGCCTCGCTAAAGGATCCGAATTTCACCTCGGCGCACCTCGACCACGTCGCCTTCGCCGAGGCCACGCTGACGGGCGCGCGCCTTGCCGGCGCGGATCTCACCGAGGCGAACCTGTGCGGAGCCGATCTCACCGGGATGGACATCACTCCCGACACCAACTTCACCGGAGCGACCTTCGACAAGTTCACCGTGCTGCCTCCGTGGTTCGATCCACGAGGCCACGGGATGGCCAAGCGGAACTAGTCTCCGCTCCCCGTCGGGCTTGAGGCGCACGGATTGAGTCGAGCGCGTCCGGTCGTGTTCTGCGTCCTGTCGAAGACGCTGGACCTCGCCGTCGAGCCGCTCGTCTGGGCGATCTTGCTCGTCGCGTTCGGGCGCAGCTGGCGGGGCCAACGGCGGCTGCGGAGGCGAGCGTGTCCGGTCGTCGCCATTGGATTGCTCTGGCGCTGTCGTTGACCGATCGCCAACGTGCTCGAGCACTCGCTCGAGCCGCCCGACGAGACCACGATACGCCCGGACGTCACCTGCGACGCACTGGTACTCTTCGGCGGCATGGTCGACAGCCAGCCGGGGAGAAACCGCGTCGTCGCGCACGGCGGAACCGCCCGCTGACGAGCGCAGGGCCAGGCAGTCGGAGCTGGGGCTCTCGCCACCAGCACGAGCTGCGAGTTGCGTGGTTCACTCGGCTACGAACGCGAACTACGAATCCGTCGTCATTCCGGCGCGCGACACGAACGCGATATAGCCCCCACTTAAACCCTAGCTGGTACTGGATAGGCGGACCGGGCCGCGTCGCCATCACGCGGGAGGACTCTGTAAACTGGGGCGTCTGGCACGCCTGATCGCGCTAGGATCACCCACGCACCAGTGACGTCCATCGCTCGCGAGGGAGGCGTTCGGGCCGGGTGAGGTCGATCGTGAGCTTGCCACGGAACTGCGGACCCCATGAAAATCGAAGATGGCCTTGTTCACGATCGCGAGGGCGCTTGCCATGCTTCGACGACTCGAGACGACGCCCGCGTCCCACTTACATCAAAGCGGCGTGCAGTACCCCGGGCCGACGGCGGAGCTGAGATGCTCGCCCCAAATCGAGAGGATCGACGGAGTCGCGCCGATTCCCGCGGCCGAGAGTTGCCGGGCGAGCGGATGTTCGCCGAGCTTGAAGTTGGCCGGTACGGTGTTGGCGCTCATGAGGCCCGGGCCGTAGGTCACGGGCGTGTGCACCAGCAGACCGTTGCGCACCCCGAGCGTCATCGTCGGGCTGAGCGCGTACGGAAACGTCTTCTGCGGATCGGTGTTGTCGATCGTCGCCTTCATGATCAGCGTGTCGTCCGATTCGCTAGTGCACTTGATCCCCTTCGGGCGGACGTTCCGGCAGTGCGTGTTTCCCAGGATCTTGTTGAGGCCGATTTGGATGCCGGCCCACTGAGCGGCTTCGCTGTCGACCGCGATCTCGACGACGAACAGCGGTTGGTATCCCTGGAACATCGATGGGTCTTCGACGAGCACCGACACGATCGATTCCTTGTATGGTCCGATGAACTCCACGTCTTTGTAATTCCAGAACGACGCACCGACGAGGCCGAGCCCCGAGCCAGGGATGAACTCCAACGGCTTGACGGCACTCGGAAGGATCGTCTTCAGCCCGTCCAGCGGAACGGCAAACCAAACCCCGTTCAATTCGAAGTCGTAGAAGTGCGATGGCGCCTGCCCGTAGTCGGCCGGAAACCCCCAACTAGGATCGGGCGGGGTGGTCCACTCCGCAGGACAGCCCGGCCATGCAGCGACGTTCATCATCGTCGCAGCCGTGTTCTCTTCGCTTCGAGAGCCCTGCCCGCATCCGGTGAGCGCGATCGCACCGAGGGCGCATGAAACGACGAAGCCCCTCATGATGACCTTCTTTCTTCAGTCCACGGGACAGCGAAGCAGCATGTGTGCCGACGAAGTTGGTCGCTGAAGCGCCCACGCGCATGCAGGATGCGCATCGCGAATGCAGCACGACAGTGGGCGCATCGCTTGACAGAGGCAACCAATGACAGAGGCAACCAATCGCTCCGAGCGCTGGATTGTCTGCGCGATCGCTCGCGATCTTCCTGCACGACGGGCCGAGGCTGCGCGATCGGTGACCCGCTTGCGCGACGGTGCTTGCGCTCGCACCTCGTCCGCGCGACCGCCTCGTGGCCTCGCGATTGCAGCTTCGAAGCTGCAACCGGAAGCGCCCTCATGATGCCCCCTACTGAGCGATCGACATCACGAGCCGTACGCGGGGCCGTCCGGCCGCCGAGCTCATACCTGGGGTGGCCTTGCGCCTACCGGGCCAGCTCGTGCCGGATGCACCCTGACGGAGCGGCTCGAGGATGACGCCACGAGCGGTCACGCGTGACCGCTCGACCGGTCATCGATGACCGCCGTCCCATCCATGCCCCCATGGCGGCCTACTTCTTCTTCTTGTTCGGCTTCGCGGCAGCCGCCTCGGCCTTCTTCTTCGCCGCGATCGACCGCGCGAGCGGCTCGGCGCCCATGCCCTCGCCGCCCATCAGCCGGAACGCGCCGCGCTCGAAGGCGAACGCGAGCTGCAAGGAGCCCTTCGCGGTGGTCACGCCGACGCGCACCGGGCTGCCCTGGCCGACGTTCTCGAGGTCGACCGGGTTGACCTCGTCGCACGCCGCGTCGGTGGGCACCCCGCCTCGCTCGGCGAGGATGTCGTCGAGATCGACGAGCAGCGCCACGCGGTACGCCATCACCGGATCGCGCACGAACATGTCGGTGAACTTCTGGTGGTCGTCGCCCGTGCTGTTCTCGTAGAGCACGTCGAAGAGGGCGGGGCCTTCCGAGGCGGTGAAGTCCAGGCCCACCGAGGCGTAGACGCCGCCCCAGTTCTGGTGCGTGACGTCCCGCACGAAGCGACTGCACGTCGCGAGCATGTTCTTCTTCAGCCACGCGGGGTCGTGCTCGTGCGCGATCACATCCTCGGCGCCGTCGATCGCCTCGCGCACCGCCGCGGCGGGCACCGCGAAGTTGGCGTTCTGCCGGCCCTCGGCGAGCGCGACGTTGACGCCGATGACGTGGCCGGCGTCGTCGGTGAGCGGGCCGCCGCTCGAGCCGGGGTCGGTCGGCGCCGTGTGCTGGATGAAGTACTCGCCGGGCGGCGCGTCGTCGGCGCGGAACTCGGAGTTCGAGACGATGCCCTGCGTCGTCTGGAAGCTGGGTCTCCCGCCGAGCGCGGGGAAGCCCGTCGCGACGACGAGCGTGCGCTCGGGCGGCGTGCGCGGGGCGAGCGAGAAGCCGTACGAGACCGGGGGCCGGCCCTGGAGCTGCAGGACCGCGATGTCCTGCGACGGGTGGATGTAGAGGATGCGCGAGTGCGCGAACGCCGAGCCGTCGTTGAACGAGACGTCGGCGTCCATGGCGCTGTCGACGACGTGGCGGTTGGTGACGATGAACGTGTGGCGCTGCCCGGGCTTGCGCTCGACCATCACCAGGAAGCCGCTGCCGAAGCCGCCGCTCGCCTCTGCACGGAGCAGGCCGGCCACGCGCTCGTCCTGGGTCTGCTGGGCGCCGGCCTCGAGGATCTGCTGGATGCGCGGCGGAGGCTTCACCGCGACGAGCGCCGTCATGTTGCGCAGGTTCGGTGGCCCGGTGATCCAGCCGCTCTCGGCGGCCCCCGGCGCGGAGGCGCCCGGCGAGCAGCTCGAGGCGATCAGCAAGGCCATGACGGCGGCGAGACGAGAGGTGGACATGGGACCTCCATGACTGGGCGTCGTACGCGGCAGGCCGAAATACCTTCCCCCCGGCGTGGTCGCGGCGGGGCCGTTCCGGTGAATCACTCGCGACAGCCGGCCGGCAAGCCCTGACCCGTCACGAGCATGGCCTTGCCGTCCTTGCCCACGCAGTAGCTCGCGATGCGCGTGCTCGTCGTGCCGCCGAGGTCGCAGCGGTCGACCGGCGTCGACAGGTCGAGGGCGTAGAGGTGCGCGTCGCCCGGCGCCGCCACCCGCTGCAGCACGTAGCACCGCGGGTGCACGAGCATGTCCGGGTGCTCGCACCGCGCCTTCGCCATCGCCGCGTCGAACGGGTCCTTGCCCGGCACGACGTCGTCGCACGTCCCGCCGCCGCCGCTCAAGCCGCTCACGACGACGGTTGGCTGCGTAGGGGCGGCGCAGCACGCCGTCCCGAGGAGCGCGAGGGCTGGCCGGCGCATGGACACCGAGACACTCTATGAGCGCCCGGCTTGGTCTTTTCCAGCGGTCTTCTCATCGGGGCAAGACGTCACTCACCTCTGAGTGACTTTTTCGGTGGCGCTGGCCCCGACAAATGGTAGGCGAAGGTCGGGGTTTCCATCGCGGCGCCAGCCGCGGCGCGGGTAGATCGGGAGGCTCGGGCCTTACATGTCGCTGCACAAGACGTTTGCGTCCGTCGTCGTGGCCGCTGCCGTGATGGCGTCGCCCGCTGTCGCGTCGGCGCTCGCGCAGCCCCACAGATCGACCACGTTCTTGCCGACGTCGAACGGCACCGCGACGATGGCCTTCGACACGGCGTAGGACAAGCTCGACT
>DATIQP010000440.1:0-1898 GCA_035470765.1 Polyangiaceae bacterium
CAGCGAGCGCGCGTGAGCCATCGGCGCGACGAGATCGATCGCGTCCGCGTCACCTTCCTTCGCGAGCCTGTCGATCGCGGGGCCGCCCGGGTAGCCGAGGCCGAGCAGCTTGGCGACCTTGTCGTAGGCCTCGCCCGCGGCGTCGTCTCGCGTCGCGCCGAGCTCGCGCACGCGATCCGTCGACGGAGCGTCGACGCGGTAGATCGCCGTGTGCCCGCCCGAGGCCAAGAGCGCGACGAAGGGAAACTCGGGAACGGGGCGCACCTCGCCCGCGGCGCGGCGCAAGAAGACGGCGAGCAGGTGCCCCATCAAGTGGTCGACCCCGACGATCGGCTTTCGCGACCCGAACGCCATGCCCTTCGCCGCCTGCACCCCGACCAGCAGCGCGCCGACGAGCCCTGGCCGGCACGTCACCGCGATCCCGTCGATGGCGTCGAGCGTCACCTCGGCCCGCGCGAGCGCCTCGCGGACGACGGGCAGCACGTTGCGCGCGTGATCGCGCGAGGCGAGCTCCGGGACCACGCCGCCCCACTCGGAGTGGACGACCTGGCTCTGCACCACGTCGCTCCGCACCGTCCCGTCGTCGGCGACGACCGCCGCGCCGGTCTCGTCGCAGGAGGACTCGATCCCGAGCACGAGCACCGGCGTCAACCTCGACGGACGATCGCGCCGAGCGCCGGCTTCGTCTGCAGGGTCTGATAGACGACGCAGTACCGCTCCGTGAGCTGGAGCAGCTTGTCGAGCTTGTCTTGTGGGGCGCTCGACGTGATGTCGAAGGTCAGGCGAATGGCGGAGAAGCCGACCGGAGCTGACCGATCGACGCCGAGCGTTCCGCGGAAGTCCAGCTCGCCCTCGGCGAGCACCGTCGCCCGCTCGACGGGGACGCCCATCGCCGTGGCGACGGACGCGAGCGTCACTCCTCCGCACGCCACGAGCGCCTCGAGCATCATGTCACCCGAGCAGAGCTCGGCGCCCGACCCGCCGCAGGCGGGGTGCAATCCGGCGACGGACGACGAGACATTTCGCTCCACCTGGCAGGCGAGCTTTTCGACGTCGACCTCTCCGCGTGCCCGGAGCGTGAGCCGCGCGGCGCCCGGATCTTGTTTGTACTTTTCCTTGAGGGGCGCTTGCGTGGCGCGCAGGGCGTTCGCATCCATGGGAGCGATGGTACTTTGCGATCTGCTGGCGCGCACGCATCGCATCGCGGTGCTGGGCATCAAGCCCGAGAGCCACGCCGACCAGGCCGCTCACTACGTGCCCAGGTACATGCACGGCGCGGGGTTCGAGATCGTGCCGGTCCCGGTCTACTACCCCGAGGTCACCGAGATCCTCGGGCAACGGGTCCACCGCAAGCTCGTCGACATCCCCGGCCCGGTCGACATGGTGAACGTCTTCCGTCGCCCCGTCGATCTGATGCCTCACCTGGAGGACATCCTCGCGAAGAAGCCCGCATCCGTCTGGCTGCAGCTCGGCATCCGCGACGATGCATTCGCCGAGCAGCTCACCCGGGCGGGCATCGTGGTGGTCCAGGATCGCTGCATCATGGTCGAGCATCGCCACTGCCTCGCCGAACGGATGGCCTCGCCGGCGCGCTCGTGACCGCCGTTGCGCCTTTGGTTGCGAAGGCTTCGCCCTCTCGCTGACGCTTGTGATGACAGAGCCCCGATTCCCTAGTACACGGGGCGGCGCTCATGGCTCAGCCCAAGGCCAGCTCTCGCGACGTGCGCTCCGCGCCCGCTCGCAGCAACCGCGGCGGTGACGCAGCCGTCCTCGGCTCCAACGTCCGCATCCGCGGCCGCATCAGCGGCGACACCGACCTGACGATCCTGGGCAGCGTCGAAGGGGACATCGCTCTCCAGGGCGACCTTTCGATCGGCGACGGTGCCCGCGTCGAGAGC